>NZ_JBFAYQ010000019.1:107316-123829 GCF_040681345.1 Streptomyces sp. NPDC051776
GCGCCCGTGCCGTCGGTCGGGGGTGCTGCCGCGTGCGCGGGGGAACGCGCGCCGGCGCCTCGTGGTCTCCGAGCTCGTGGCCAATGCACCGCCGTGGAGCGTGCGGTTGGACGCATCCGGAAAGCCATGGCCACGGATACGCACCGGGTGTGCCGTCCGCGGCCCGAAGCGGCGAGCGACGGGCGGCAAGCGGTGCGGCCTGTCGCCGTACGCCTTTCCGCCCGCCGCGCCGCCCGCGCCGCCACCCTCGCGTCAGCCGCGGCGTGCCGCCTCCCCGACGCGGCTGCCCCCGGGAACGTCGTCGTCCGCGTGGGCCTCTGCCGGGCCTCCGCTCCCGGGCGGCTCGGGAGTACAACCGGATTGGTGCTCCGCGGTCCGGGGTGCGCGCCGGTCGTGTCGGAGTGTGTGCCGTTCGCCGGCCTGGCGCGCACCGTGCCCGTGCTCAGGGTCGCCACCCTGCTCGCCGATCCGCGCGGAGGACTCGGCGCCGCCCTCGGCCACCGCGGGCTCCTCCGCACGCTCCTCGAGCTTCTGGCCACGCAGCAGGAACCAGGCCCCCACGGCCGTTGCCAGCAGGACCGCCGCGCCCACACCGCACGCGATCCGCAGACCGTCCACGAACGCCTCCTGCGCAGCGGAGAGAAGCCCGGACGCGACGCCGTCCGGCAGCTTAGCCGCCGCCTCCACCGCACCGCCCAGCGACTCGTGCGCCGCTGACGCCGCGTCGGCGGGGACGCCCGCGGGCGGGGTGAAGCCCCGGTAGACCCCGGTGACCACGGAGCCGAGGAGCGCGATACCGAGCGCCGCGCCCAGCTCGTACGCCGTCTCGGACACGGCCGAGGCGGAGCCCGCCTGCTCCTTCGGCACGCTGGAGAGGATTACGTCGGCGGTGACCGTGAAGGAGAAGCCCGCGCCGACGCCGACGACGAGCAGCACCGCGCCCATCAGCCAGTAGCCGGTCTCCACATGCAGCACGGTCAGCGCCGCGAGGGCGAGTCCGACGGCGGCGAGACCGCCGGCGACCACCGCCCGTACGGACCAGCGCCGGGCCGCGGCACCGGCGCCGAGCCCCGTCGCCACCGCGCCTACGGCCGCGGGCAGTTCGGCCAGGCCGGCCTCCAGCGGCGCGCGCCCCTGGACGAGCTGCAGGAACTGCGAGAGGAAGAAGACCAGGCCCGACAGCCCGAGGATGGTCAGCAGGTCGGCCAGGACCGCGCCGGAGAACCCGCGGTTCCTGAAGAGCCGCATGTCCAGCAGCGGTGTGCGGAGCGTGAGTTGGCGCCGGGCGAACACCACCAGGGCGAGGACGCCGAGGACACCGGCCGCGATCGCGTCCCAGCGCAGGCCGTGCGACGCCAGTTCCTTGACGAGGTAGACGACGCCGATCATGCCGACGAGGGAGAGACCGACGCTCGGCAGGTCCCAGGGCCCAGGGGCGGGGTTCTTCGACTCGGGCAGCTGCTTCATTCCGACGAGGACAAGGACCGCCATCACGGGCAGGTTGATGAGGAACACCGAGCCCCACCAGAAGTGCTCCAGCAGGAAGCCGCCCACGACCGGCCCGACGGCCGCGCCCGCCGAGGCCATCGCACCCCAGATGCCGACCGCGACGCTGCGCTCCCGCGGGTCGGGGAAAAGGTTGCGGATCAGGGCCAGGGTGGACGGCATCAGCGTCGCGCCCGCGACACCGAGCAGGGCCCTGGTCGCGATCATCATCTCGGGTGTGGCGGAGTACGCGGCCAGCAGTGAGAGCCCGCCGAAGGCGACGGCGCCGCCGAGCAGGAGTTTCTTGCGGCCGATACGGTCGCCCAGGCTGCCCATGGACACCAGCAGGCCCGCGATGACGAACGAGTAGACGTCGCCTATCCACAGGAGCTGGTTGCCCGTCGGCTTCAGATCCTCGCTCAGGAACGGCGTGGCCAGGCCGAGGACGGTTGCGTCGACGGCCACCAGCAGCACGGCGAGCACGAGGACTGACAGGGCGAGCCACCGCCCCGGCGCGCCCTTGGCCTCCCCGGGCGAGGGTGCACCGTTCACGCTGGTCAGGCGCTCTGCGGTCTTGCTGCTCACTTCTCCACACTCCGAATCATTCCGCCGAGCACGAGCTCGGAGACCATGTAGCCGGCGTCCTTCGACGCGAGCCGGCCCTCCTGGACGGACCAGGCCGAGGCGGCGATGAGGGCGAACAGCGCCTCGGTCAGCCAGGCGGGGGTGAGGTCGAGACGGAAGAGCCCCTGTTCCTGTCCGCGCCGGAACAGCGCGGCGACCTGTTCGTCGATCCGCTCCCAGCCCTCGTCCATGGCTCCCCCGGACTCGTAGAGCTGGTTCTCGCCGTAGAGGAAGGCGAGGAAGCCGGCCACCGGCATGGACTCGGCGACCATGCGTCGTACCGCTTCGACGGGGTCCCCCTCGTCGATCCGCGCCGCCGCGAGCCGCTCCTCCACCAGCTCGATGCCGAGCCGGCCGAGCGCCTCGACGAGCGCGGGCCGCCCGGCGAAGTGCCGGTGCAGGGTGGCACGGCTGATGCCGGCGGCCTTGGCGATCTCGTCCATGGACGCCGTGGCCTTGCGGCTGAGCAGGGCGGCGGCGGCGCGCAGTACGTGTTCGCGATCGACGGTCATGAGACGAGAGTACCCCATGTGAGACATCAATGTCTCACGCGATACGTGCGCGTATCGTCACGAGAGCGTGATGGCGCGGGGTGTGCCGGGCCTCGGGAAGTCCAGGAGGTCGAGGAGGTCGAGGGTGCATGCCGCGGCCGCTGACGGATGCCACGTACTCGCGTGCCGGGGCCCGGTGCCGGGCGGCGGCTGCTCGTACACCTCGGGGTGCTCGCCGCCGCGGGACACGGCGACTCCATTCGCCCCGGACGTCTTTTTCGTCGACGCTTGGCGGGTGGGGCCGACTCCCGCGACACCGCGGCGCGTTCAGCCGCGGTCGCTCAATGCCAGGGCAGCGCGGACCGCTGCCGCCAGTACGTGCCGGGGTCCTCGGCGAGGCCGTCGAGGTGCCTGAGTTGCCCCTCGTCGAGGGTGACGGACACGGCGGTCAGGTTGGAGGCGAGCTGCCCGGTGGTGGCCGCGCCGGAGAGGACCACGCCCGCCCATGGCCGGGCGAGTACGGCCGCGAGGGCGACCGTGTCGCAGCCGACACCGAACTCCTCCGCAATGGCCGTCACTTCGGCCGGTGCCTGTTCCGGCGCCGCGAGACGGCCGTTCGCCACGGCCTCCTTCACGATCACGGTCCGTCCCGCCTCGTGGGCCTCCGCCAGCGCGGGCCCCGCGGATGTCTCCATCAGGTTGTACGTCGCCTGGACCGTACGGAACAGCGGCTCGCCGCCGATCACGACCCCCAGCGCCGCGCGGATCGCGTCCGCCTGCGCCGGCCCGCTGGTCGTCAGGCCGACCGTGACGCCCTCGTCCGAGAGGCGGGCCAGCCGCTCGTGGAGGGCGGGGTCGGTGAGGGCGGGGCTGTCGGTGGTCACGGAGTGGATCTGGTACAAGTCCAGCCGCGCGCCGAGGAGTTCGGCCGTCTGGGCGCGCTGCCGGTCGTAGGTCGCGACGCTGTGGTCCTTCACCTCGTGGACCTCGGCGTCCACGCGCCAGCCGGCCGTGTAGGTGTAACCCCATTTGCTGCCCACAACGACGTCACCGGCGTCCGAGCGGCTCCGCAGCCAGTCGGACAGGAACTCCTCGGACCGCCCGTACGAGCGTGCCGCGTCCACATAGCGCACCCCGCCCGCGTAGGCCGCGTCCAGCAGGGTATGCGCCCGCGCGCGCATCGCGTCCACGGTGCGGGAGTTCGGGAGGTCCCGGTCGCGGCCCAGGGTGATGTAGCCGGGGCGGCCGACCGCCGCCAGGCCGAGTCCGATGCGGGCGGCCGGAGTGGCTGCTTCCGCGAGGCGGGCGAAGGCCATGGCGAGGTGCCTCCCGAGGCGTCGGGGTCCCAGGCCCGGCGGAGATCCAGGCCCGCGCGCCCCAGTCTGTCAGCCCCCGGACCGTCAGCCCTTCGCCGCCGCCCAAGCCTTCTGCTGCGCCACGTCGGCCTTCACCTCCGCGAGCTGCACGGCCACGGCCGAGGGCGCCGTACCGCCGCGGCCGCTGCGGGAGGCGAGCGCGCCCGAAACGTCGAGCACCGTACGCACCTCCGGCGTGAGGTGCGAGGAGATCGCGGCGAACTGCTCGTCCGTCAGCTCGTGCAGCTCGATGCCGTGCGCCTCGCACTCCTTGACGCACGCCCCGGCGACCTCGTGCGCGACGCGGAAGGGCACGCCCTGCCTGACCAGCCACTCGGCGATGTCGGTGGCGAGCGAGAAGCCGGCCGGGGCCAGCTCCTCCATCCGCTCGCGGTTGACGGTGAGGGTCGCCATCATGCCGGTGAAGGCGGGCAGCAGTACCTCCAGGGTGTCACAGGAGTCGAACACCGGCTCCTTGTCCTCCTGCAGGTCACGGTTGTACGCGAGCGGGAGCGCCTTCAGCGTCGCCAGCAGGCCCGTCAGATTGCCGATCAGACGGCCGGACTTGCCGCGGGCCAGCTCGGCGATGTCCGGGTTCTTCTTCTGCGGCATGATCGATGAGCCCGTGGAGAACGCGTCGTGGAGCGTGACGAAGGAGAACTCCTTCGTGTTCCAGATGATGACCTCCTCGGCGATCCGGGACAGGTCGACGCCGATCATCGCGGTGATGAAGGCGAACTCGGCGACGAAGTCGCGGGAGGCCGTGCCGTCGATGGAGTTGCCCGAGGAGCCGTGCTCGAAGCCGAGGTCGGCGGCGACGGCCTCCGGGTCGAGGCCGAGGGAGGAGCCGGCGAGGGCGCCGGACCCGTACGGGGAGACCGCGGTGCGCTCGTCCCACTGCCGCAGCCGCTCCGCGTCCCGGGACAGCGCCTGGGCGTGCGCGAGCACGTGGTGCGCGAAGAGAACGGGCTGGGCGTGCTGAAGGTGCGTCCGGCCGGGCATGGCGACGTTCGGGTGCGCCTCGGCGAGGCGGGTCAGCGTCTCCTGGAGCTCGGCGAGCAGGCCGCCGATGATGCGGGCGTGGTCCCGCAGGTACATCCGGAAGAGCGTTGCGATCTGGTCGTTGCGGGAACGGCCGGCCCGCAGCTTGCCGCCGAGGTCGGGTCCGAGCCGCTCCAGCAGCCCCCGCTCCAGGGCGGTGTGCACGTCCTCATCGGCGATGGTGCCGGTGAAGCTGCCGTCGGCGACGTCGGCCTCCAGCCGGTCGAGACCGGTGAGCATCCGCTCCAGCTCGTCGGCGGTGAGCAGTCCGGCCTTGTGGAGCACGCGGGCGTGGGCGCGCGAGCCGGCGATGTCGTACGGCGCGAGCCTCCAGTCGAAGTGGACGGACGCAGAGAGCACCGCCAGTGCCTCCGATGGCCCGTCGGCGAACCTGCCGCCCCAGAGACGGACATCGCCACCGTTGCCGTTGCTCACTGCTCTGCTCCTCAAAGGGTCCTGGTAAGGCGGTGAATGTGCGGCCGCCTCCCCACCGGGAGGCGAGGAGGCGGCAGGGTGAAGGAGGTTACTCTCAGGCAAGGTCGCGCTTGGCCGCGATCTTCGACGACATGCCGAAGATCTCGATGAAGCCCTTCGACAGCGACTGGTCGAACGTGTCGCCGGTGTCGTAGGTGGCCAGGTTGAAGTCGTAGAGCGACTGCGCGGACTTCCGGCCGGTGACGACGGCCCGGCCGCCGTGCAGCGTCATGCGGATGTCGCCGGAGACGTGCTCGTTGGCCTCGTTGATGAAGCCGTCGAGGGCGCGCTTGAGCGGGGAGAACCAGAGGCCGTCGTAGACCAGTTCGCTCCACCGCTGCTCGACCTGCCGCTTGTACCGGGCGAGTTCACGCTCGACGGTGACGTTCTCCAGCTCCTGGTGGGCGGTGATCAGGGCGATCGCGCCGGGGGCCTCGTAGACCTCACGGGACTTGATGCCGACCAGCCGGTCCTCGACCATGTCGATCCGTCCGATGCCCTGGGCGCCGGCCCGCGCGTTGAGCTGCTGGATGGCCTGGAGGACGGTGACGGGCTTGCCGTCGATGGCGACCGGGACACCCTTCTCGAAGGTGATGATCACCTCGTCCGCCTCTCGCGGGGTGGCCGGGTTCTGGGTGTACTCGTAGACGTCCTCGATGGGGGCGTTCCAGATGTCCTCGAGGAAGCCGGTCTCCACGGCCCGCCCGAAGACGTTCTGGTCGATGGAGTACGGGGACTTCTTGGTCGTGGCGATCGGCAGGCCCTTGTCTTCGCAGAAGGCGATGGCCTTGTCCCGGGTCATCGCATAGTCCCGGACGGGGGCGATGCACTTCAGGTCGGGGGCCAGAGAGGAGATCCCGGCCTCGAACCGGACCTGGTCATTGCCCTTGCCGGTGCAGCCGTGGGCCACGATCGAGGCGGTGTGCTTCTGCGCGGCGGCGACGAGGTGCTTGACGATGGTCGGCCGGGAGAGCGCGGAGACCAGCGGGTAGCGGTCCATGTACAGGGCGTTCGCCTTGAGGGCCGGCAGGCAGTACTCGACGGCGAACTCGTCCTTGGCGTCCGCGACCTCGGCCTCGACCGCACCGCAGGCGAGCGCCCGCTTGCGGATGACGTCGAGGTCCTCGCCGCCCTGGCCGACATCGACAGCGACAGCGATGACCTCGGCGCTCGTCTCCTCGGCGATCCAGCCGATGGCGACGGAGGTGTCCAGACCGCCTGAGTAGGCGAGTACGACGCGCTCGGTCACGGGTCTCTCCTTACGGTGCATCTACTGATGGAATAAGTATGCATTGCTCTGCATGATTCGTCAACGCGCTGGGACGGCTTCGCGGAACCGCAGGTCAGAGGCGCCCCGGCCGCTCCCCCGGCCGCACGGGGCGGCATAATCCCGTCCATGGGGAAGGTCTACGAGCGCATCGAGGGCAGGATCCGCACCTTCATCGAGGAGCAGCCGGTGTTCTTCACAGCCACCGCGCCGCTCACTGGGGACGGGCATGTCAATCTCTCCCCGAAGGGCCGCGCGGGCTCGCTCGTCGTTCTCGACCCGCTGACCCTGGCCTACCTGGACTTCGGCGGCAGCGGCGCGGAGACCATCGCCCACCTCCGTGAGAACGGCCGCATCACTGTGATGTGGTGCGCCTTCACCGGGCCCCCGAAGGTGCTGCGCGTACACGGCCGCGGCGAGCCCATCTTCCGTGACGACCCGCGCTGGGGCGACGTGATACCCCTCTTCGGCGATGCCGACGGCCCGTCCGCCCGGGCGATCATCGTGGTCAGGGCCGAGCGCATCGGCGACAGCTGCGGCTTCGCCGTCCCGCACATGGACTACCGCGAGGAACGCACGCAGCACGCCGAGCACTTCGGGCGGAAAACGGACGAGGAGTTCGCGGCCTACTGCGAGAAGAAGGAGCACGTCGGCGTCAGCCTCGACGGGCTGCCCGCGCTGCCTCTGCCGCTCCCGCCGCGTAGCGGCTGAGACGCGAGCGCGTCCGCCGGCACGCGAACGCACCCAGCGGCACTCACAGCGGGCGCACGGCGGGCACGTACAGCCGGGACATCCAGCCGGCGCGATGCGCATGCGGGCCGGGCACGTATGCACGGCGGCCGGACACATATGCACAGCGACCGGACGCGAACTCCCGGCGGCTGAGGGCGAACACGCACCGATCGCGGCGCGAAGTCGACGGCACTCGGCAGGAATCTCTCGCGTGAATCCTCGCGGCCGTTGAGCGACCGCCCCTCCCGCTCCGTATCACTGGTCAGCACAGCTCAGGGATGGCGCCACTGGGAGGCGAGAGCGTTGACGACGACCATTCCGTATGAAGGCCGGGCCGCCAGGCGCCAGGCCGAACGACGGATGCGGCCGCGCCGCTCACCCGCGCGCCCCCTGCTCGCCCTCATCTGGGCCGGGGCGGTCGCAGTGCTCTACCCGTGGTGGATCAACACCACCGCGGTGAACACCACGGCCGACTGGCTCACCGGTGCCGGGCGCATCACCGGCCTGCTCGCGGGCTACTCCACGGCGATCGTCGTGGCGCTGATGTCCCGCCTGCCCGCCCTTGAACGACGGGTGGGCTCGGACGTCATGGCCCGTTGGCACGCCATGGCGGGCCGATACACGATCTTCCTCATCCTCGCCCACATCGCATCGATCGTCGGCGGCTACGCGCTGCAGTCCGGCACGACCTTCGTCGACCAGACCGTCTCCGTGGTCCTCGAATACCCCGACATGATCGAGGCCGCCATCGGCACGAGCCTGCTGCTGATCGTCGGCTTCGTCTCGGCCGGTCTCGTACGTCGCCGGATGCGCTACGAGACCTGGTACTACCTGCACCTGATGACGTACGCGGCGGTCTTCCTCGCGTTCTGGCACCAGCTCAGTACGGGTGCCGAGTTCGTGGCCGATCCCGGCGCCCGTGCCGCCTGGTACGCGATCTACGGCGGCGCGACGACCCTGGTGATCTGGTACCGGGTCCTCACCCCCGTCCGCCTCAACCTCCGCCACCGGCTGCGGGTCGAAGCCACGATCGAGGAGGCGCCCGGCGTCGTCTCGGTCGTGATGAGCGGACGGCGGCTGGACCGGCTGGGCGCACAGGCCGGGCAGTTCTTCCGCTGGCGCTTCCTCGCCAAAGGGCTGCGCTGGACGGCCAATCCCTACTCCCTCTCGGCCGCGCCCCACGAGAACCGAATGCGCATCACCGTCAAGGCCGCGGGCGACCACAGCGCCGCGCTCGCCGGACTCGTACCCGGCACGCGTGTCTGGGCGGAGGGCCCCTACGGCGCGCTCACCGCCGCCCGCCGGCAGCGTGGCCGCGGTACCAAGGTGCTGCTCATCGCCGGCGGCGCGGGCATCACCCCACTGCGCGCGCTCTTCGAAACGATCCCGGCCCGGCCAGGTGACCTGACGCTGCTCTACCGGGCCAGGCGGCACGAAGACCTTGCGCTGTGGGGCGAGTTGAGGGAGATCGCCGACGCTCGCGGAGCCCGGCTGCTGTACGCGGTGAACGGCCCGGACGGCGCCCGCCCCGAGATCTCCGCCGAGAACCTGCGCAAGGTCCTCCCCGACATCGACCGCCACGACGCGTATCTGTGCGGCCCGCCGGGACTCGCCGAGGAGTCCTACGAGGCCCTGCGCGAGGCAGGGGTCCCGGCGAACCGTATCCACCACGAGTCCTTCGAATGGTGAGTTCATGAAGAAGCACCCGATGCGCCACATCCTGCTCAGCACGGCCGCAACCGTCTCCGGCGTGGTGATGCTGCTGGCGCTCAAGGCCCCTGGGCTGCCGAGCAGTTCGACGCAGGCGAGCGGGCTGCCCGCCACACCGCCGGCATCGGCGCCTCCCGCAGGTGAGGGCCGGCCGCAGCAGCAGGGCGGTGCCGGGCAGCAGGAGCAGGGTCAGCAGCCGGGGAATCCGCCGCAGCAGGACGGGCAGCAACCGGCCGACCCGGGCGGGCAGCAGTCGGAAGGACGGGAGTCGGGAGACGAGCGGAATTCCGGGGGCGGCGGGGCCCGTACGGTCGTCGGCGACGCCGTGCAGACCGACTACGGCCCGGTGCAGGTCCGGCTCACGGTCTCCGACGGCCGCATCACCGAGGCCGCCGCGGCGCAGGCCCCCTCCTCGACGCCGATGTCGAAGAAGATCACCTCCAACGCGGTCCCCCAGCTCAACCAGGAGGCGGTGACGGCGCAGAGCGGCGACATCGACGCGGTGTCCGGTGCCACGTACACCAGCGAGGGCTACACCCGCTCGCTGCAGAGCGCGCTGGACAAGGCCGGTGTCTGATCCGGTGGCGGAACACCCGCGGCTTCGCCGGGTCGAGCACGCCATGGGCACGGTGTTCTCCTTCGACGTGCGCGGCGAGGCCGCCGCGGCGGCGGAGGCGGAGGCGTCGGTGGACGCCGCCGCGCAGTGGCTGCACCGGGTGGACGCGCTGTTCTCGCTCTACAAGCCGGAGAGCGAGATGAGCAGGCTGGCCCGCGGCGAGCTGGCAGCGGCCGACTGCGATCCGCTGATCCCCGAGGTTCTGGCGTTGTGCGAGGCCGCCGAGGCGCGCAGCGAGGGCTGGTTCAGCACGCGCCACGCGGGCGTGCTCGACCCCACGGGGCTGGTCAAGGGCTGGGCGGTGGAACGCGCCTCCCGCCTGCTCGCGGCCCGCGGACTGGTCGACACCTGCATCAATGGCGGCGGTGACATCCAGCTCAGCGGCGAGAAGGAGCCGGGCAGACCCTGGCGGATCGGCATCAGCGACCCGCTGCGCCCGGGCGAACTCGTGGCGATCGTCGAGGCGGAGGACGACCTGGGGGTCGCGACGTCCGGTACGGCCGAGCGCGGCTGCCACATCCTGGACCCGCACACGGGAGCGCCGCCCGCGGACTCGCTGGCCTCGGTGACGGTCCTCACCCGCGGCTTGACGGCGGCGGACGCGTGGGCGACCGCCGCCTTCGCCCGCGGCGCCTCGTGCCGCGACTGGCTGGAGGCCCTGCCGGACGTGGAGGCGTTCGCCGTCGAGACGACGGGCAGGACGTGGTGCACGGCGGGGTTCCGCGCGTTCGCGCCCGTGAACTGAGGCCCGTCGCGCGGGCCCGCGGTCCGGGAGCCGCCCGGAGCACGACCGAGGTCCCCCGAGCCAGGCCAAGAAGGTGGCGCCGTGACCGGTCCGGCGAATGACCCGTCCCGGCGAACGGCACGGCCCGCCTGCGACGGCCCGGTCCATCGGGAGCCCGGTCGGTCGGTGGGCAGGGCCCCTCCGACGGCACGGCCCCTCGAAAGGCATGGCCCCTCGAAAGGCACGGCCCCTCGGACGGCCCCGTCCGGCGTATGGCCCGGTCCGGCGACTGGCGCGGTCCGTCGGGTAGGCGGCGCTCAGCGCGCCTTCTGGGCCAACCTCAGCAGGTGGTCCGCGAGCGCCTGGCCGCCCGTGGGGGCGCGGCTGATCAAGAGCAGGGTGTCGTCACCGGCAATCGTGCCGATGATCTCGTGGACCTCCGCCTGGTCGATGGCCGAGGCGAGGAACTGGGCAGCGCCGGGCGGGGTGCGCAACACCACCAGGTTCGCCGACGCCTCCGCGGAGATGAGCAGTTCGCCCGCCAGGCGCGCCATACGGCCCTCGCTCGCCGACTCCCCCAGCGGAGCCCGCGGTGTGCGGTCGCCGCCCTCGCTCGGCACCGCGTAGATGAGCTCACCGCCGGTGTTGCGGATCTTCACCGCACCCAGCTCGTCCAGGTCGCGGGAGAGCGTCGCCTGCGTGACGGACAGGCCGTCGTCGGCGAGCAGCTTGGCGAGCTGGCTCTGGGACCGCACCGGCTGCCGCCCGAGGATGTCGACAATCCGCCGGTGGCGGGCGGTACGGGTCTGGGGTACCGCGGGTCCGCCGTGGTCGGTTCCGCCGCGCTCGCTGTCCTGCGCCTGGCTCATCGTCGTCATTCTCCGGATCGTCGCTCCCCGTGTGCCGCGTCCAGGATCGCCGGGAGCGCCCCGAGGAACGCATCCACCTCGCCGTCGCCGATGATCAGCGGCGGGGCGAGCCGCACGACGTCGGGCGCGACCGCGTTCACCAGGAGACCGGCTTCCTGCGCCGCCCGCTGCACATCAGGCGCAACGGGCTCGGTGAGCACCATACCGAGCAGCAGGCCCGCACCGCGGACCTGGCCGACCAACGGGTGGGCGAGAGCGTCGATCCCGGAGCGCAGCCGCTCGCCGATGCGCTTGACGTGGTCGAGGATCCCGTCGGCCTGAATGGTGTCGAGGACGGCGAGGGCGGCGGCGCAGGCGACCGGGTTCCCACCGAAGGTCGAACCGTGCTGACCCGGTGTCAGAAGGCCTGCGGCCTCGCCGAAGGCGACCGTCGCGCCGATCGGCAGTCCGCCGCCGAGGCCCTTGGCGAGGGTGACCACGTCCGGCTCGACGCCCTGGGCCTGGTGCTCGAACCAGTGACCCGTGCGCCCGATGCCGGTCTGGATCTCGTCGAGTACGAGCAGCGTGCCGGTGGCGCGGGTGATCTCCCGGGCGGCGGCCAGATACCCCTTGGGCGGTACGACGACGCCGTTCTCGCCCTGAACCGGCTCGATGACGACGAGCGCGGTACCGGTGGTGACGGCGGCGCGCAGCGCGTCGGCGTCCCCGTACGGCACATGCGTGACGTCGCCGGGGAGCGGCCGGAACGGCTCCTGCTTGGCCGGCTGGCCGGTGAGCGCGAGGGCACCCATGGTGCGGCCGTGGAAACCGCCCTCGGTGGCGACCATGTGCGAACGTCCCGTGCGCCGCCCGATCTTGACGGCCGCTTCGATCGCCTCGGCGCCGGAGTTGGAGAAGTAGACGCGCCCGGGGCGGCCGAGGAGCTGGAGGAGCCGTTCTGCGAGGGCGACCGGGGGCTCGGCCACGAAGAGGTTGGAGACGTGCCCGAGGGTGGCGATCTGCTCGGAGACGGCCCGTACGACGGCGGGGTGGGCGTGGCCGAGGGAGTTGACGGCGATCCCGCCGACGAAGTCGGTGTACGTCCTGCCCTCGGCGTCCCGTACGGTGGCGCCCCGGCCGCCGACCAGCGGCAGCCGGGGTGTGCCGTAGTTGTCCATCAGGGCGCCCCGCCAGCGCCGGGTCAGTTCCTGGTTGCCCGAATCCTGCGTGCCGCTTCCCGAATTCCGACTGAGCGTCATGCCTCCCCCGTTTCCCGGTCGTCGGCGACGACCATCGTGCCGACACCCTCGTCGGTGAAAATCTCCAGCAGGATCGAGTGCTGCACCCGGCCGTCGATGACGCGTGCGGTGCGCACCCCGTGGCGTACGGCGTGGAGGCAGCCCTCCATCTTGGGGACCATGCCGCTGGCCAGCTCCGGCAGCAGCTGCTCCAGTTGACTCGCGGTCAGCTTGCTGATGACCTCGTCGCTGTTGGGCCAGTCCTCGTAGAGGCCCTCGACGTCGGTGAGGACCATCAGCGTCTCGGCGCCCAGGGCGGCGGCGAGCGCGGCGGCGGCGGTATCGGCGTTGATGTTGTAGACGTGACCGTCGTCCTGGCTGCGGGCGATCGAGGAGACGACCGGGATGCGGCCGTCGTCCAGCAGCGCCTGTATGGCTCCGGCGTCGATATCGGTGATGTCGCCGACTCGTCCGATGTCCACGGACTCCCCGTTGATCTCGGCGAAGCGCTTGGTGGCGGTCATGGTGTGCGCGTCCTCGCCGGTCATGCCGATGGCGAGGGGGCCGTGCTGGTTGAGGAGCCCGACCAGTTCGCGCTGCACCTGACCGGCGAGCACCATCCGCACCACGTCCATCGCCTCGGGCGTGGTGACGCGCAGCCCCGCCTTGAACTCCGAGACCAGGCCCAGTTTGTCGAGGTGGGCGCTGATCTGCGGGCCGCCGCCGTGGACGACGACCGGCTTGAGGCCGGCGTGCCGGAGGAAGACCACGTCCTGCGCGAACGCGCACTTCAGTTCGTCGTCGACCATGGCGTTGCCGCCGAACTTGATGACGACGATCTTGCCGTGGTGGCGGGTGAGCCAGGGCAGCGCCTCGATGAGGGTCTGCGCCTTGGGCAGGGCGGTGTGCTTGCGTGTGGGCACACCGGGCCGGATGTTGGGGGAGCTCATGAGGAGTAGGCGCTGTTCTCGTGGACGTAGTCGGCTGTGAGGTCGTTGGTCCAGATGACCGCGGACTCGGCGCCCGCGGCCAGGTCGGCGGTGATGCGGACCTCGCGGAAGCGCATGTCGACTCGTGAGCGGTCCTCGCCGGCCGAGCCGTTCTTGCAGACCCAGACGTCGTTGATGGCGACGTTGAGCTGGTCGGGCTCGAAGACGGCGGAGGTGGTACCGATCGCGGAGAGCACCCGCCCCCAGTTGGGGTCCTCGCCGTGGACGGCGCACTTGAGGAGGTTGCTGCGCGCGATGGAGCGTCCGACCTCGACGGCGTCGTCCTCACTCGCGGCGTTGATCACCTCGACGCGGATGTCCTTGGAGGCGCCTTCGGCGTCGCCGATGAGCCGGCGGGCCAGGGTGTCGCAGACCTCGGTGAGCGCAGCGGCGAACTCCTCGCGGCGGGGGGTGATGCCGGATGCGCCGGAAGCGAGGAGGTAGACGGCGTCGTTGGTGGACATGCAGCCGTCGGAGTCGGCCCGGTCGAAGGTGACACGGGTCGCGGCCCGCAGCGCCGCGTCCAGTTCGGCGGCTTCGAGGTCGGCGTCCGTGGTGAAGACGACGAGCATGGTCGCCAGGCCCGGGGCGAGCATGCCCGCGCCCTTGGCCATGCCCCCGATCGTCCAGCCGTCGCCCTCGACGACGGCCGTCTTGTGCACCGAGTCGGTGGTCTTGATGGCGATGGCCGCCTTCTCGCCGCCGTGCGCGGAGAGTTCGGCGACCGCCGTGTCGATGCCGGACAGCACCTTGTCCATCGGCAGCCGGACGCCGATCAGGCCGGTGGAGGCGACGGCGACCTCGGCCGCGCTCTCGCCCAGGGAGTCGGCGACCTTCTCGGCGGTGGCGTGGGTGTCCTGGAAGCCCAGCGGCCCCGTACAGGCGTTGGCGCCACCGGAGTTGAGGACGACGGCACAGATCCGACCGCCCCTGAGGACCTGCTCGGACCACAGGACGGGCGCGGCCTTGACGCGGTTGGAAGTGAACACGCCCGCGGCGGCACGACGCGGCCCGGTGTTGACGACGAGCGCCAGGTCGGGCCGGCCGTTCTCCTTGATCCCGGCGGCGATGCCCGCCGCCGTGAATCCCTTGGCTGCCGTGACGCTCACTGCGCCTCCTTCGTCGTTGCCCCGCTCACGGTGCCGCTCCGGTTCACGGGGCGACCCCGGTCGTGGGAAGACCGGTGTCCTCGGGGAGCCCGAGGGCGATGTTCATGCTCTGCACCGCGCCGCCGGCGGTGCCCTTCGTGAGGTTGTCGATCGCGCTGATGGCCACGATGCGTCCGGCGGCCTTGTCGTACGCGACCTGGATGAGGGCGGCGTTCGATCCGTACACGGCCGCGGTGGACGGCCACTGGCCCTCGGGGAGGAGCTGGATGAAGGTCTCGGCGGCGAGCGCTTTGTCGTACGCCTCGCGCACCGCGGCGGCCGTCACCCCGGGCTTCGCCTTGACGTTGCAGGTCGCGAGGATGCCGCGGGGCATCGGCGCGAGCGTCGGCGTGAAGGAGACGGTCACGGGCTCACCGGCCACCGCGCTGAGGTTCTGGACGATCTCGGGGGTATGGCGGTGGCCGCCGCCGACGCCGTAGGGGCTCATGGAGCCCATGACCTCGCTGCCCAGCAGATGCGGCTTGGGCGACTTGCCCGCGCCGGAGGTGCCGGACGCGGCGACGATCACGGCTTCCGGCTCGGCGAGCCCGGCGTCGTAGGCCGGGAACAGCGCGAGGGAGACGGCGGTCGGATAGCAGCCGGGGACGGCGATGCGCCGGGTGCCGCGGAGCGCGGCACGTGCGCCGGGCAGCTCGGGCAGACCGTACGGCCAGGTTCCGGCGTGCGGGGAGTCGTAGAACGTCTCCCATGCCTCGGGGTCCCGGAGGCGGAAATCCGCGCCACAGTCGACGACCAGGGCATCCTCCCCGAGCTCCGCTGCGACAGCGGCGGACCGACCGTGCGGGAGCGCGAGGAAGACCACGTCATGCGCGGCGAGGACCTCGGTGGTGGTCGGCTCGAGGACGCGGTCGGCCAGTGGCAGGAGGTGCGGCTGGAGGGTGCCCAGCCGCTGCCCGGCGTTGCTGTTCGCCGTGACGGCCCCGACGTCGGCGGCCGGGTGCCCGGCGAGCAGGCGGAGCAGTTCCCCGCCCGCGTATCCGCTCGCTCCTGCGACTGCCACTCGTACCGCCATCGAACCTCCCTCTCGATGGCATGACTATACGGAATGTAGCAGCTTTATGCAATGAGACAGCGGGCCCGTGGGGACCCGGCCACAGGCCGCTATGTGTGCGCCACGGCTTCGCCGGCCGTGACCTGGGGAGGGTTGGGGAGCAGGGAGGAGAGGCGGTCCCGTACGAAGTCCGCCGCCCTGGCGGTCGACTCGTCCGCGCCCGACCGGTCCTGGAACACACTCGTGGAGACCATCACTCCGTCCCCGGCATCGACCCAGTAGTAGGCGACGAGACCCGGGACCTTACGGAGAAGCGGCACGAACTCCTCGGCGACGCGGCGTCCTGCCTCGGCCGGATCGGTCACCCCTTCGTACCGCCGAACCACTGCGTACATGACTGTTCTCCTCACGAATGCGGGGGTTTCTCTGCGGGGGACGGCGTACCCACCGCGGCACCCTCGGTGTGCGCGAGAGGTGCGGCAATCACCGGAAGGGCCCTCATCCGTGATCCGAACAGCGGCTTCCGGAGCCCGGGGTGGCGGAGTACGCGAGGGAAGCCGTCGGCCCGGTCCGGGCCCGCACGGTCCCGGACCGCCCGCTGCCGCAGGGGACCGGATACGGGATCGCGCGCGGGGCGCAGCGCGCTGCGACTGTGCGTCACGCCCGGGCCATCGGCCCGGGTTGCAGGCGCCCCGGCGGCCGGGGGGGGGGGGGGCGCGCCCCCCCGCCCCCCGGGGGGGGGGGGGGGGGCGGGGTGGG
>NZ_JBFAYQ010000020.1:0-19456 GCF_040681345.1 Streptomyces sp. NPDC051776
GCCCGCTCACACGCCTCCATCGACTCCGCAAAAACCGGACAGACCCCCCACAACTCCCGCCCCATCCCAACCCACTGCGCACCCTGACCCGGAAAAACGAAACACACCCGACCCACACCACCGGCCACCACACCACGCACCACACCCGCAGCACTCACCTCGCCAGAGGCCAACACCCCAAGCGACCCGGCCAGTTCATCCAGGCCCCCGCCCACAACAACAGCCCGGTCCTCAAACGCCGTACGCGACGCCGCCAACGACCACGCAACATCAACCGGCCGCACACCCCCACCGGCCGACCCCACAAACGACGCCAACCGCCCCGCCTGACCCGCCAACCCCCCACCACCACGACCCGACACCACCCACGGCACCACACCACCAGCCACAAACACCGGGCTCACGGCATCATCGATCGGACGCGGTTCCTCCACGCCGAGGTCAGGCACCGGCGGCTCCTCCAGCACTACATGCGCATTCGTCCCGCCCATCCCGAAGGAACTCACTCCGGCGATGAGGCGCGAGTCGGAACGCGGCCAGGGGCCGAGGGCGTCCTGTACGCGCAAGTGGAGCGCGTTGAGGGGGATGTCGGGGTTGGGCGTCTCGTAGTTGAGGCTGGGCGGCAGTTCGCGGTGCTGGAGCGAGAGCACCGTCTTGAGCAGTCCGGCGATTCCGGCCGCGCCTTCCAGGTGGCCCACGTTGGTCTTCACCGAGCCGACGCGCAGCGGGTCATCGGCGGTCCGTCCGGCGCCCAGGACCGCGCCGAGGGCAGCCGCCTCCACGGGGTCCCCGACCGGCGTACCGGTTCCGTGGAGTTCGACGTACTGGACGTCATGAGGTGCCGCCCCGGCGTTTCGCACTGCTCGGCGGATGACGTCTTCCTGGGCGCGTGGGTCCGGCGCGGTGAGGGTGTCGCCCCCGCCGTCGTTGTTGACGGCGCTGCCGCGGATCACGGCGCGGATGGGGTCGCCGTCGGCGAGTGCGCGGTCCAGCGGCTTCAGTACGACGAGACCGCCGCCCTCTCCGCGGACGTAGCCGTTGGCGCGGGCGTCGAAGGTGTAGCAGCGGCCGTCCGGTGAGAGCGCGCCGAAGCGGTGGGGATAGAGGCTGCTCTCGGGAGCGAGTTGCAGGTTGACACCCCCCACTACGGCGATGTCGCTGTCACCGCTGCGCAGGCTCTCGCAGGCGAGGTGGAGGGCGACGAGGGACGACGACTGGGCCGAGTCCAGGGTGAGGCTGGGACCGCGCAGGCCGAGCAGGTAGGAGAGGCGATTGGCGATCAGGGCACGGTGGGTGCCGGTGAAGGACTGGTGGGTGACGCTGTCCGGGCCCAGCCCGTGGTGCAGGGTGGCGTAGTCGTCGTGCGCGGCGCCGATGAACACGCCGGTCCTGCTGTCCCCGAGTTGTCCGGGCACGATGCGGGAGTCCTCCAGGGCTTCCCAGGCGAGTTCGAGGACCAGCCGCTGCTGCGGATCCATGGTGTCGGCCTCGCGCGGCGAGATGCGGAAGAAGCCCGCGTCGAAACGGTCGACCTCGTCGATGAATCCGCCCCAGCGGGGTGCGTCACCGGGGGTGCTCTCGGCGGACGAACCGGCAAGTCGTAGGCGATCGGCCGGGGTTGGTCGTACGGCGCTGTCCCCGGCGCGCAGCAGCCGCCACAGGCTGTCGGCATCCGGTGCGCCGGGCAGACGGCAGGCCAGTCCGATGACGGCGATCGCGGGGTGGGGCGTGGCGTTGAGCCCATGCGGACCGCGTACTGTCTCGCTCATTCCACTCCACCAGCTTGTCGGACCAGCACGCACGGACCGCAGCACACGTCAGGTGCGGCATACGTGCGGCGCACGGCGTGGGCGGCGGTCCGCACCGGGCGGTCACGGGTCGGGCAGCAGAGTGCGGGGCCGCCGGGCTCATCACGCTATGGGGGCATGGACTAGGGCGGCCCCTAGATCGCGCCGACCGGGCGCCGGCCGAGCGCCGGCCGGGATGAGCAGGGGCCTGGAGGCCGAGGTCATCGGGGTGGTCGGCGGTTCTCCGGGGACGGTGGCCAGGCCCGGGCACCGTGGCCAGACCCGGCACAGTGGCCAGACCCCGGCACGGCGGCCAGACCCGGGCACCATGGCCAGACCCGACACCGTGGCCAGACCCCGGCACGGCGGCCAGACCCCGGCACGGCGGCCAGACCCGACACCGTGGCCAGACCTGGCACAGTGGCCAGACCCCGGCACAGTGGCCAGACCCGGCACAGTGGCACGCCCGGGCACAGTGGCCAGACCCCGGCACGGTGGCCCAGGCCCCGGCACGGTGGCGATTGGTTCATCCGGCCGCACGAAGCCCCGATGTCCGCGGGGGTACGACACGAGTCGCGGCGAGCGCAGCCCGCAGTGATCATGACGGGCTGCCGTCCGGGATACGGCCTGTGAGACACCGACGTCGTTCTCGAGCCGAGCGCGGCCGGGGGCCTGAGGCAGTGTCCCGCCTCGGGCCCCCGGTATCGGGCCCGTGGTACCGGATCTTCATCCGGCTTGTCAGCGGATCTTCATCCGGCTTGTCAGCGGATCTTCATCCGGCGCACGACTCGGTGCCCGTTTGGTCGGGGTCCCCGACCGGCCGGACGATCACCGGAGGGTCGTCCGCGGTGCCCTCCGGCACGGGGCACCGGTGGGCCCGCGCCGCGATCTCGTAGGCACGCTCGGGGCTCTCGACGTCCACGAGCCAGTACCCGGCCAGCACCTCCTTGCTCTCGCCGTAGGGACCGTCGGAGACGATCGGTGTGCCGTCCGCCGCCGCCGTGACGAGCTTGGCCTGCTTGGGCTCCACCAGACCCTGGGCGTCCACGAGCTCGCCCCTCGCCGAGAGGTCGTCGTTGAGGGCTCCCATGTGGTCGAACATCGCCTTGAGGTCACCCTCGGTCCACGCGGGGATACCCTCGGTCGCCTTGCCGTTCATGGCGTCGTACGCCGCCTGCTTGCCCGTCAGCATGATGATGAACTTCATCGTCCTCACTCCCTTCATATGAGACATCGGAACGGAGCCGACGTTCTCGACAACCTCGGAGGGGTTTTTCCGGCAGCCGGCACCGCGCAGGGAGATACGGGCACGAGCCGACGGGCCCGAGCCGACAGGTCCGGGCAGCGGGTCGCACGGGACCGTACAAGTGCCGGGCGGGCCGCCGACCCGCCGCCTACAATGACCGACCACACAACACTGCGGTCAGCAAGGGGAGTTGCCATGACGGATGCTGGGGTAGTGGACCCGGACAAGCCCAGTATTGCCCGCGTCTACGACTACCTTCTCGGCGGCAAGGACAACTACGAGGTCGACCGCCGAATAGGTGACAAGTTCAAGCACGAACTTCCCGGCTCCGTGGTCATCGCCCACTCCAACCGCCAGGTCCTGGGCCGCGCGGTGCGAGCCATCGCCCGGGACACCGGAGTGCAGCAGTTCATCGACATGGGCAGCGGGCTGCCCACCGCCGACAACGTCCATCAGATCGCCCAACGCCACGCACCGTCGGCACGCGTGGTCTATGTCGACAACGACCCCATCGTGCTGGCCCACGGCCGTGCGCTGCTGGCGGAGAACGAGAACACCCGGGTCATCCAGGCCGACGTCCGTACCCCCGACGTCATCCGCAACCACCCCGACACCACGGCACTCATCGACTTCGACCGGCCCGTAGCCGTGATCCTCAGCGCGATCCTCCACCACATCAACGACGACGAGGACCCCCGGGCCGTCGTCCGCTACTGGCAGGATCTGGTGCCGAGCGGGAGCTATGTGTTCATCTCGCACTTCCGCAGCGGGCACAACGAGCAGACCGCGGAGGCGGAGGCGATCCTCCAGAAGACGTTCGGGCGTGGCCGGTGGCGCAGCGACGACGAGATCCGCGCTCTGTTCGGGGGCATGGAGTTCCTGGAACCGGGCATCGTGCCGACCTCGCTCTGGCGGCCGGAACAGGGCCCGACGGTTTTCGGCGAGGACGAGCAGACGCATGAACTCACCGTGTGGGAACAGCTGATCGTCGCCGGGCTCGCCCGGAAGCCGTGACCGCGGCCGGGCGGGCGGGGTCCTGAAGCGCGGCTCCGGGAAGTCCTGGCCGTGGAGGAGGCACCGGGCTCCGTCTTGTGCTGCCGAGGAGCGTCTCCGGTCGTGCTGAGGGGGATGCCCCGGCGGTGGTTGAGTCGGTCGCGATGACCTCTCCACCGGAGCCCACGAGGATGCCCGGAGGGGGAACGACGGCCAACGAGCGCAGGGGCCCGGATCCATTCGGGATCCGGGCCCTGTGCCACCCACTCGTACGGTCGGCCCACGGTCAGACGTAGGTGTATCCGCCCGGGACAACGGCGTTACCGCCCAGGGTGGTGACGACGACCGGCACAGTTCCGGGCGCGCCCGCCGGGGTGAACCCGACGATGAACGTCCCCGCCGCATTGACCGACACACCCGTCGCCGCAACCCCGTTGAACGTCACCGACGCACCGTCCAGATTCGAACCGGTGATCACAAACGCCGTACCACCCGCGGCGGTCCCCGTGTTCGGCGAAATGCCCGTGGTCACGGGCGACGGCGGTGCCGTGTAGGTGAAGCCGCCGGCGACAGGCGCATTGCCGAACGGAGTGGTGACGACGACCGGCACGGTGCCGACAGCTCCCGCCGGGGTGAAGCCGACGATGAACGTCCCCGCCGCATTGACCGACACACCCGTCGCCGCAACCCCGTTGAACGTCACCGACGCACCGTTCAGGTTCGAACCGGTGATCACAAACGCCGTACCACCCGCGGCGGTCCCCGTGTTCGGCGAAATGCCGGTGGTGACGGGCAGGGGCGGGGGCGGCACATAGGTGAAGCCGCCGGAGACGGTGGTGTTGCCGAGCGGGGTGGTGATGACCACCGGGACGTTCCCGGCGGGTCCAGGCGGGGTGTTCCCGGTCAGGACCGTGCCGCTGCCATTGATGGACACGCCCGTGGCAGCGACCCCGTTGAAGGTGACGGACGCACCCGTGAGGTTGGTCCCGATGATGGCGAACGCGGTGCCGCCGGCTGTGGGACCGTTGTCCGGGACAAGAACGCTGACGGTCGGTCCGGGCCCCGCGGTGTAGGTGTAGTTCACCGGATTGCTGGTGCCGTACGAGGTGGTGGCTACGACCGGCACGGTGCCTGCGGCGTGCGGAGGCGCGGTGACCGTCACGGAATTCCCGTACGGGCTCTGGCTCACAATGGTGGCGGGCGTGCCACCGAAGGTGACCTGGAACGTGCCCTGCAGGTTCGTCCCGGTGAGCAGAACGATGTTGCCACCGCCCGTCGGCCCCGCGATCGGTGAGATGTCATAAAGCCTGGGATTCCTGGGCCAGTTGCCCCCTCCGTCACCGGGCCAGTCTCCTTGTCCCGCGGTGGCCGCCTGCCCTGCCAACGACATGCTTTCCTGCTGCTGTACGACTCCGGACATGGCTTCTCCTTTAGACAGCAGTTCCCCCCGTTCGGGGTCATGGCTGTCACCGTCATGGGTGCTGGATGACTGCGACGGTAAGGTCCGCACGAGACCGGAAGAAGGCGCATACGCAGGGCCGATGATGCTTCCGTAACCAAAATGACGATATACAAATGAGCGGTCAGCGAAAACCTGCCCACGGCGTACGCCTGGGCCTGCCTGTTTCCGCGCCCACCGGGGGGGACTTGGCGGTTCCCCAATCGGAACTGATTTGACGTCATATTCCTTTGATGCAGAAGAGATTGAGGAAAAAAGCCCAAACGGTCCTCGCTGCGCAGAGCCGTTCAGCGCTCCCCCGCGATCTCCCCGTAGAGCAGCTCGTGGCCTCACGGCAGCCGCACAGAAGCGACAGCGGCCGCGACGGTCGGCGTACGACGCGTCGCGGCCCGGTTGGTCAGCCCCGCTCCCGCGGGACTCACTTCACGTAGTCCTCCACCACCTTGGGCGGCCATGTGCCGAACTTGAGCACGCCCATCGAGTAGGCGCGGGAGACCAGTGCGGAGCGGTTGGGCACGCCGAGACTGCGGAGGAGACGCGTCACGTGGTACTCGACGCCCTGCCGGCTCAGATAGAGCCGCCGGGCGAGCGGGATGGTGGGGACACCGGCAGCGATGCCTTCGAGGATCCTGGCGTCGATCTCGCTGAGCATCTTCCTGCGGTCGATCACCACGCCCACGGCCCCGGAGTCCTGCGCCGTCCGCATCAGCACGAGGATGGACGCGAGTTCGGATGTGTGGCGACCGCGCACGGCCACGGCCACGAGCGGAACGGTGAAGGCGGAGTCCGGGCCCACGGCGATCACGTCCGTGGCGAACCGGTGCCGCCGGCCCTCGATCAGCCGTGAGAACTGGCTCGTCAGAGACTGCCGGCCGCTGGGATGGACCAGTTCGCAGAAGTTGCGGCCGCAGATCTCCTCCGATGAGCGGCCGAACTCCCGGAAGAACTCCTGGTTCGCCTGCCGGATGGCCAGCCTCCGGTCGAGTGTGACCATGTGCACGCCGGACTTGTCGAACGACAGCTCCTCCGCCCCAGGCTCGGAGAGGGGGGCCTCGGAGGCGTGCGGCGCGTGCGCCGCTGAATCCACCAGGACATCTACGGAAGTCGACAACGGACTCGTTCCCTTCGAAGTACGTGATACGTGCGAGGGGGGAACCATGCGAAGACTGCGGGGGAATTCCCGGGAATCACAGAAACTCGGTCGGCACTGAGCGTGGGGGGTGGCGATCGTCGCCCGAGTTCCGATCGCCCCTGATTCCGCGATTCGACACTAGGCAGCCGTGACCGGCGAGGTCAATCGACGACGGGGGCAATTGTCCAACCCTGTGGTACCGGAGCCGAAACACTTCGGTCCCGTCGCCTCTGCGGTTCGGTACGGTTCGGTACCGCAGGGCCGCTCACCAGGCAACTCTCCCACACAGGGGGTCAACACCCGCTCGCCGCGGGTGATCCGCATGCTGCCTCACTTCCGGCCGCACCGCGCAACCCACGGCACAACCCCACCAGGAAGGCACTTCACTCCCCGGAATACAGGGCCGGTGGCGACGGGCCTCGCGGAGAGCGGGGGATTCGGGTGAAGAATGCCGTTTTCGCATCGAGGGCAACCGCAAGGCCCCCAACACCACCCGGGCAGACCCGGAACGGAGCAGGATGTGGATCGACCCGCCGTACCGCACACCTACCGGAATTCCCCGCGGACAAGGCCAGGGCTTCTTCGAAGCGTAGCCGCGACGTCATGCCCGGCGGGAAATGCGGGCACGCCCCGCAGCGCGGAGTCGGCACGGAAGGGGCGGCGTCGAAAAGATATCGGGCGGGCGCGCAACACACGGCGCTGCAAGGTCCGCGCCGCACCACCGGGCCCCCTCGGGGCACCGCACCACCCCGCCGCGATTCGCGCTTGCAACCGTCGTTGATGAGAGCGGCCCGCCGAGCCGTCGACGACCGCGGAACGACGCTTCGTCACCCTCATCCCGCCCAGGCGCCCGTCGTGGGCGCGATGATCAGCCGCATGCTTCACCGACGCAGTGCGCGAACCTGGTCACCGTGCCGACAACACCCGCGCCACGAGGTGACGACCGGTGACGTGGTCCATGAGAACAGCCCGGAGTTGATGAAGTCCCTAGAAGGAGTCCCCGGAACCCGTGGTCGCACAGGTCATCCCACGAGGGCCGGCGGGGGGTACCCCCTTTCGAGCGGGGGTGGCGCAGGGACCCCGGTACGCGCGGGACAGGCCCACCTTCACCGTACGCACAAGTCAAACCTCTGAACTTCCTCAAGTGCGTTGCCCCGTGACCACGGCAAGCGCACCATCACAGCGTCGTGTTCCAATGATTTCCCGGAATCGGCAGACCATCTCGTGCAGGTTGGCGCAACCGACCCCGAGACGGCCGGGCGACAGACACTCCGGTCAAGTCAGGACATGGACGGCATGCGTGCGCGTTCGACACAGGAGCAAGGAGTTGACGCACAGCGACGGCGGTCCACCTGACGAGGTGCAGCCGTACGGCAGGGTCGGGTCCGAACGGATCGCGGCCCCCTATGTGTATCCCGCAGAGGCGGTTCGTGGCGCGCAGGGGACGGCACGAACCGGGACGGTGCCCCGGTGGAACGGCGACGGTGGCACTTCTGGTTCCCGCGGCGGCCGGATGCCCGTACACCGGGCGGCGCCCCCGGGACACAGGAGGAGTCGTTGCGCGCAGGCTGGGCAGACGGTTCCCAAGTGCCGGCCGATCCGGGGCCGCCGACCCCGTCCCATATGGGCGGTTATCGGCCCCTTGGGCGCCGGTGACCCCGCTCTTCGGGGAGGGAGCACGCCCATGAGGCCCACCCGGCTCGCCGACTTCACGCGGCCCAGCCCCTTCGGCCGGCCATCCGCCGACCCGGCCCGCAATGTGGCGTACATCACTCGGCTGGATTCGGACACGTTCCCCGCACTTCCGGCAGTCCACCCTGAGCAGCAACAATGGCGCATCCATGCCGCCTTCGGGGCGGTCCCCCCACACTCAGGAGGCACCTCCGGGCCCCTTTCACCCCTGTTACCCCGAGCGGTATGCGGCAAGGAGAACAGTCATTGGACGTGACTCGTCCCGAGGAGTCCACACCTGTCCGGAACGATCTCGTGGGGAGGGATCTCGACGTCATGTTGATCGACCGGGATGCCGAACTGAGCCGAGCCACGGTGGCCCTGCGCCGCGCACAGGCCGGCCGCGGGGCTTTCGTGCTGGTCAGCGGTCCGCTGGGGATCGGTAAGTCCGCACTGCTCGACGAGATCGGAGAGCGCGGCGCCCAGGTTGACGCCACCGTTCTGAAGGCGGGGGCGGCGCCGATGGAGCGGGACTTCTCATACGGGGTCGCGCGGCAACTGCTGGAGCCCGCCCTGCGCCGGGCCGACGAGGACGTCCTGGCGAGCTGGACCGAAGGAGCTGCTCAGTACGCCATCGCCGCGTTGAGCGACGGCGCGTTCGGGGCGTGCCAGTGCCGCCCCGCCGACGAGGGCGAGGGGAGCGGCGCGGCGACGCAGCGCGGACTGACGACCCTGGCCGAGAACATCGCCCGTGACCGGACGCTGCTGGTATTGGTGGATGATCTGCAGTGGACGGACGAGGCCACGCTGCACTGGCTGCATCACCTGACGCAGCAGATCCAGACCGCCCGGATCCTGCTGGTATGCACCCTGCGCGACGGATGTCTGCTCGCCGGGCAGGAATCCGTACGCGAGCTGGTGGAGCGTGCGACGCACACGCTGCGCCCCCAGCCCTTCCGGCTCCGCGGCTCGCGGGCGGTGGTTCGTCTGAACAGCCGGGAGCCCGCCGACGAGGAGTTCGTCGCGGCCTGCCACACCGCGGCCGGTGGTAACCCCGCCCTGCTGACCTCGCTTCTCGAGGAGAGCGCCACTCACGGGTTCACTCCCGTCGCGAGGAACGCCGCCACGCTCGCCGAGCTGCGGCCCGCCTCGATGCGCCAGCGGATCCTGCAGTGCCTGGAGGCGCAGAGCCCGCGGGTCCTCCGGCTGGCCCGGTCGATGGCCGTGCTGGGCGAGGGGGCGGACCTCGGACTCCTGGGACGACTCTCCGCCCTCGACCCCGCGTGCCGAGACGACAGCCTGCGAGTTCTGGTTCGTCTGGGATTGGTAAAAACGTCCGAAGATGTGCAATTTGTCCACCCCGTCGTACGGGATGCCGCCCTTGAGGGCATGTCGACCGCGGACCGCACCTCGACGCACGCCCGCGCCGCCGAACTCCTCCACCAGGCGGGCCGGCCCGTCGAACAGGTGGCGGACCAGCTCATGAAGATCAACGCGCCGCAGGACTCCTGGGCCAGGAAAGTGCTGCGCGCCGCGTCGGAGAGCGCCCTGCACAGGGGCGAAGCCGAGTTGTCGGCACGGTACCTGCGCTGCGCGCTGCTCGACAGCTTCCCGCACGGCTCCGACCGGGGCCGGCTCCTGGTGGAGCTCGCCACGGCCGAGCGCAGCTTCGCCCCCCTGGCGGCCGTACGGCACATGGCGCAGGCGATGCCGCTGCTGGACTCGGCGCTGGACCGGGCAGACGGCATCACACGGCTGGCGCCGATCGTCCTGGCGTCGTCCCTCCTGCCCGTCCAGGACGTCCTCCGGCAGATCGCGGGCGAACTCGGCGACGAGCAGCGGTTGCGCGGGCGGGAGCGCGAACTGGCACTCCGGTTGGAAGCGCGGCTGCGGCACACCTGCAGCTCCAATCCCGTGCAGCTCTCCGACGCCGTGGTCCGGCTCAAGATGCTGGGACCCGACCCGTCGACGGAGACCGCGGCCGAGCGCGAACTGCTGGCGATGCTGCTGGCAGCGGCCACCTGCGCCAACGCGCTTCCGGCGGCGGAAGTGGCCGAACTGGCCGAGCGGATCATGAAGCGCGAGCCGCCGCACCCCTCGCATGTGCACACCGCGGTGCCGATGGTCATCGCGAGCATGGTCGCCGCCGATTCGGCGGACTCGCTCGTCCTCTGGCTGGAGACGGCCCGGGCGGAGGCCGCGCGTGGGGAGAACCGCGTCGAACAGGCCCTCATCCGCAGCGAACAGGCCCTGGCCGCCCTCGCCAACGGCCGGCTCAACGAGGCAAGGCCCTACGCGGTAGAGGCATTCGAGCTGGCCGGGACGGAGCACGACGGCGTCGGAGTCGTCGCCGCGGTGTCCCTGGCCCTGGTCGCCATCGAGTCGCGCGACGTCGGACTGGCCCGGCAGTTGCTCGGCGGCCGCTACCGGGCGACCAACGAGTCGTACCTCTGGGCGCTGCTCACCATGCTGAGCGGCACCGTGGCACTGACCGAGGGCGATACGCGCGGGGCGCTCGACCACTTCTACGACGCCGGACACAGGATGGAGCAGTACAGCTGGCGCAATCCGGCCCTGCTCCCCTGGGCCTCCCACGCGGCGGTCGTCCACCACCACCTGGGCGAGCACGAGCGCGCCGCCGCCCTGAGCCAGCAGGAGGTGGAACTCGCCCAGTTGTGGGGCGCGCCATCCGCGCTGGGGCGCGCACTGATCGCTCAGGGCCGGGTGACCGAGGGGGCCCCGGGACTGGCGATGCTGCGCGACGCCGTGAACGTCCTGGAAGGCTCCCCCAACCACTTCGAACTCTCCCGCGCACTCCTGGCACTGGGTGACCGGCTCGGCCTCGACTCCCCCGAAGGCGAGGCGGCGCTGCGCCAGGCCTACGCCATGGCTGTGGCGTGCGGCGCTGCGCGGGTGGCCGACCAGGCGGCCTCGCGGCTCGGCAACGCGGTACCCAGCAGCCCGGCGCCGGCGCGCGGCCGTCTGACACCCGCCGAGCTCAAGGTGGCGAAGCTCGCCGCCGGCGGGCTCAGCAACCAGGCCATCGCCGATGACTTCGGCATCAGCTGCCGAGCCGTGGAGAAACACCTCACCAACTGCTACCGGAAATTGTCCATTACGGGCAGATCGGTACTCCGGACCGCCTTGCACCGGCTCGAAAGCGAATCCGGGTGAGATTGTCCCGCATCGTGGAACGCGCTCTTCGGCGTCCCGTCGCTTTGCTCAAACTTTGAGGAATCCTTGAGGCGTCCTTCGGCTACTCCTCAGTAAGCTTGTGTTGTGAATCTTCTTTAACCCCGCGCCCATTCGGCAGACATGCTACGAAGGGCCGGGGTTTTCTTGTGTCCGGGGCTCTCCGGCGCAAGGACTTCGCTCAAGGTGCATGTGCCACGGGGATTTTTCGGCGAACGCGGATGCCGGCGGCGAGAGCGCGTACAGCCGCTACCTCGCCGTTCGGCGGCCACCGCGTTCGCGGGCGCTCGGGACCCACGGAGTCGAGGGGTACATGTGCGGCCGGGGCTGGACCGGACCTGAACGCGGCGGGGATGCGGTATGGTGCCCGTCACCGCGGACCCGGAGCGCGGGGACCGCAAGTGGCACGTGGTGTCACACCCGCGTGACCAGCGGGCGGCCCCATGCGGGCGGGACGCGGAACGGCGCAGAGGACCATACGGGCGAGCCCGGAGAGGCGAGCGGCCGACTGCTCGCAGTCGTGGGACACGGCAGCGCCAGAGCCTCTTCGGCATTTACCCCGAAGGTACTCGATCAGCACAAAAGAGAACGGGCCCGGATTGTCCTGGGATGGCCTCTTGAACCCTACCGATCCCAAGCCGGAGTTCCGGCCGGCACGGCAACCCATATGTCCAGTTGGCCCGATTCGCATTCCAATGACGGCAGTTGATCCGTCATATGAATCCAGGGCCTGTATTGGCCCGGGAACAAGCCATTCGCTACTCGGCGAAACGAGTGCATCACACCCAGGAGTTACGGGGACCGAACCCACCGAACCATGGCACCACAGTGTTTTGGTTCTACGCCCGGATACTCGTTGACCCGCCGACGAACACGTTCTTAGGCTCACGAACAGAGTTTCGCGGCATCTCTAGAAATGCCGCTCGGCACATCGGAATTCCCCCACCCGTTGTCCGTATCAGAAAGCGGTGGCTCACAATGACTACCCCCCACTACGCCGCCCCGGTCAGCCTTCCGACCCCAGCCCTCACCTCGGTGCCTGGATCCCAGTCGGACGGCATGCCGGTGGCGGCCCGCCAACTCGCGGGCCAGCACGTCACTTGCATGGCGAGCCTGGACCCGAGCCTGCGGATCGTTGCGGCGGACGCGGACTTCTTCCGGCGGTTCGGCCGGGAAGCCGCGGACACCTGCGGAAGGAGTCTCTACGAACTGCTGCACCCCAGCGCGCCCGCTCTGCTGAGCCGGCGGTTCGCCCGCCTCGCCGAAGGCCGGCGCTCCCGCTTCGTCGAGCGCGTCATCGCAGTGCGCGGCACGGAAGAAGTGTTCTCAGGCGAGCTCACGGGCATAGCCGTCCGGAGCGAGATCGGCCGTCCGCCCTCGTATGTCGTGATATTCCGTGCGGACGAGGACACATCGGTCCCCAGCACCGTGGCACCGCAGCGGATCCTCTCCCAGCTTCACGCCCAGATCCTCGAGGGCGTGGCGAGCGGTGCCTCGACGGTCCAGCTCGCGGCGCGGCTGTACTTGAGCCGGCAGGGCATCGAGTACCACGTCGGCCTCATGCTGCGCCGGTTCAGGGTTCCCAACCGCGCCGCCCTGGTCGCCCGTGCCAACTCCATGGGCATGCTGACGGTCGGCGTCTGGCCTCCGCGCGTCCTCGCGGAGTACGTGGAGGACCGCGACGGCCCGCGCACCAAAACCACCGAGCCGTTCATCCCCCGGTGCCGTACGAGCAGTGATGGAACGACACGTCTGGCGTCGTCGTCCTAGGCGCCCATCGACCCGTTTTCGGGGACCTTCGGGGCGGCCGGCCCCGCACGCCCCTCATACAGCGGCGCTCGCTCTCCACCACCCCCCGGGGCGGGCGCCTCCAGTCTCCGGACGATTCCCGACCCGGGAGCCGTCCGGCTTCCAACGCCCCGGATCTCCCTCATCGGGACCCGGACGGGTGTCCACCGCCCCCCAACGCCTCCACCAGGCGCTGCAGGAGTGGTGCCCTACCGCTCGATGAGCTTGCCGCACACCGCCCACGCCCGCGCCACACACCTCCCGCTGTCCGGTTTGTCTGTACTGCTCGTCCGTCTTCCGGACGTGATCAGCGGGGTATACCGTGTGGCCACGCACGCGTGGTGCCGGTACTGCGGCAAGGCCTTGCGGCCCGACCGCAGCCGCACCCACAAGTGGGAGAGACCAGGTGAACGCGCGCCCCCCGCATGTCACAGCCGAACGGAACGATGGCTGGACGCCGATCGTCGAACGCGAACACGAACTGTCCGCGCTCCTCGCTCTCCTGCGCGACGCCGACCAGGGCACGGGGGGCGTGATTCTGCTCGAGGGGCCGGTCGGTATCGGCAAGAGCCTGCTCCTGCGGCGTCTTGCCCGCGAAGCGGGCCAGGAGGGCCTGCGGGTCCTGGAGGCCCACTGCGACACCCTGGAGCGCGACTTCCCGTTCGGCCTCGTACGCCATCTGTTCGGGCCGCTGTTCCGGTCGCTCCACGCCGCGGAGCGGGAGCGTCTCCTGGCCGGCAATGCGCAGGCCGCGATGCAGGCGCTGAGCTCCAAGGTGTTCAGCGGCGACGCCATGACGACGACGGAAGACGTCTCGTACGCGGTGCTGCACGGCCTCTACTGGTTCACCTGCAACCTGGCCGAGGTCTCGCCCCTCGTCATCGTGGTCGACGATGCACACAGCGCGGATGTGGCGTCCCTGCGCTTCCTGGCCCATCTCGCCCGGCGCATCGAGGGAATGCCGGTCATCCTCGCGCTCTCCCGCCGGACCGGCGATCCCGGCACCGACCCGGCTCTGTTCGAAGAGGTGATCAGCCAGCCGCGGTGCCGGATTCTGCGCCCCCAACCGCTGACGGAGAGCGGGGTCGCCACCATGGTCGAGGCGACCCTGCGCCAACAGGCCGACTCCGACTTCTACTCCTCCTGCCTCGCGGCAACGGGCGGCATCCCGCTCCTCGTACGGGCGCTGCTGACGGTGATGTGGCTGCACGGCGATCTGCCGACCAAGGCCGGACTGGAGTACGCGACGGCCCAGGGCGGCCAGTTCTTCCAGGAGGCCGTGCTCTGTGTCCTGCGGCGGCAGCCCGAGTCGGTCCCCGCAGCCCAGGCGCTGGCCGTCATCGGCGACAACGCCTCCCCCGAGGTGTGCGCGCGGCTGGCGGGCCTCAGCGAGCCCGCGCTCCTCAGCTCCATGCGTACGCTGCGGTCCAACGGTCTGATGACGGCCTCGGACGACGGGACGGCCTGGTCGTTCAACCACGGGCAGATACGTGAGGTCATCCTCGCCCAGATGCGTCCCGACGAGCTGGCCGATGCCCACCACCGCGCGGCACGGCTCCTGCTGGACCTGGGGGCGCCGGCCGAACAGGTCTCCGCGCACCTGCTGATGACCGAACTCCCCGCCACGGAGGACTGGGCGGTCAGCGTACTGCTCGAGGCGGCCAAGGAGGCATCGTCGCGCGGCGCCCCGCGGCTCGCGGTCGATCTGCTGCGGCCTTGTCTGCGCGGGCGGATCAAGTCCGCCACCGATGTCGCCGTCCTCATCGAACTCGGCTTCGCCGAGACGGCCGTGGACGTCCATGCCAGCGTCCGGCACCTGCGGCTCGCGCTGGAGCACGTGGAGGACCCCGTACAGCGCTTCCGCGTGGTCACGGCGCTCGCCAGCAATCTGGTGCACAGCGAGTGGCCGCAGGAGGCGGTACGGGTCCTGGCGGAGCAGGCGTCGACGCTCGACGACCCCGGTGGTGACCTGGCCCGCTGCCTCAAGGCCCAGCGCCTGATGGCCTCTCTGGAGGATCTGCGGACCCTGCGTGCGGCATTCGACGAGGCCCCGCTGGATCTCGGGCTCCCGGGGAACACGCCCGGTGAGCGCGCCCTGCTGGCCGCCCTGGCGCGGGTCAACGTCGTACGCGAGGAGCTGGCGGAGGCCTCGGTCGCCGCGGCCCGCCGGATGCTCGAACGCAGCGTCCCCAACACCGACTCCCCGCTCTTCCAGACGACGGCGGCCATGGTGCTGCTGTACGGGGGGCACCCCGGCGAAGCCGATACGGCATACCAGCGCATTCTCGACAGCGCCTGGCAGAGTCAGAGCCTGCTGTCCTTCAGTCTGAGCACCGGAATGCGCGCCGAGGCCGCCTATCGCCTCGGCGCGCTCGCCGGAGCCCTGGCGGGCACCATGACGGCGCTCTACCTGGCACCACGCGACGAGTGGTGCCACTCGTTGATCCTCCCCGTCGCCACACAGATCCACGCCCTGCTGGAGTCCGGCGACCTCTCGGGCGCCGAGGCCATCGCCGCCCAGGGGTTCCCGCCGTCGAGCGCCGACAGCTGGCAGTGGAACGAGTTCATGTGCGCCCGGGGGCGCCTGAACCTGGAACGCGGCGACGCACGCGCCGCTCTGGCCGACCTTCTCGAATGCGGGACACGGCAGCACCAGTGGAACCGGACCAGCCCGGCCGTGTCCTCGTGGTGGGTCTGGGCGGCCGAGGCCCACCAGGCCCTGGGCTCAACGGACGAGGCACGGGCACTGGCCGAGGACGCCGTGGAGCGAGCGCGGCGCGGCGGCCTGCGGGACGCGCTGGGGGCGGCGCTGCGTCTCCTGGCCGAGCTGGAGCCCGGCCCCGGCAAGCTCGATCTGCTCGAAGAGGCCCTGACGGTACTGGAGGAATCGCCGTCCCAGCTCGAACGCGCGCGTGTCCTCATCGACTTCGGCGCGGCGCTGCACGACCGGGACCGTATCCCCGCTGCCCGCGAGGCACTGCACCGCGGACTCGACCTGGCGCACACCATGGGCGCACGGCCGCTCCGCTCCCGTGCCCATGAGGCACTCCTCGCCACCGGCGCGCGGCCGCGCAGGGTGATGTCGCAGGGCCTGCAGTCGCTCACTCCGAGCGAGAGCCAGGTCGCCCGGCTCACGGCCGAGGGCGGCACCAACAGGGAAGTCGCGGAAGCCCTGTTCGTCACCCAGCGCACGGTCGAGATGCACCTCACGTCCGTCTACCGGAAGCTCGGCGTCGCCGGGCGCCGCGAACTGCGCGCCTTCTTCGGCGGTTCCACCGCCGACACCGTCCCCGAAAACGGCTACGACGACTCCCAGAGCGCCGACTGGGCACGCGCCGGGGCGCTCTGGTAGAACGCGGCACGCCGGCCCGGTAGGGCGCGGCCTGCGGCCGGTACAGCGATGCACGTGAGCAGGACTCCGTCGCGGACCAGAAAGCGGCCCGTGAGAGCGGAGAGCGTCCGGTCGCCGAGTCGCCACGGCGTTGCCAGGATGCGTACCGAGAACGTTCCTCCGGCCGGGGGCTCTCCGGCTTCCTTGCCCGTGCCCCTGCCGCTGCCCGTGCCCGTGCCCCTGCCGCTGCCCGTGCCCCTGCTGTCGCTCGCGCCTTCCGCGGCCCCGTGCTCCGCGGGCCCGTCCCCCTCCGGGTGGAAGGTGACGGAGGCCTCCTCGAACTCCAGGCTCCGTCCCGTGAGCGGGAACCACACCTTGTAGACCGACTCCTTGGCGCTGAACAGCAACCGGTCCCACGGCGCCCGCTGTGCCCGGCCGGCCGGCCGGGGCAGCCGGGCACGCTCCTCGGGGAGGGAGACAGCCTCCAGGATCCCGGCCGGCAGCGGCTTCGCGGGCTCGGCGTCCACCCCGACGCCGACGATGTCGTGACGCCGCGCCACGACGGCCGCGCAGTACCCGTCGCAGTGAGTGATGGCGCCCACCACCCCGGCAGGCCACAGGGGTTCGCCGCGCGACCCCGACAGCAGCGGCGCCGGGGGCGACCCCAGCCGGGAAAGCGCCTTCCGTGCACAGCCGCGGCCGATCGCGAACTCGCGTCGGCGTTTGGCCACCGAGTCGCCGACGATCGCCTCTTCCCAGGGGTGCAGCGCAGGAGCCGGCGGGTCGCCGAACACCTCGGCGACCGACACCGTGTCCGGCAGAAGCTCGTCCATCACATTCGCGGCCCTCCCGAGTCCTGGCGGTGCGTCAGGCGGTCACCGCCGCGCGGCTGACGGCGGTCCGGAACCCTCTGCCGGTCTTGCACCCCAGGTAACCGGCGGCGACGAGCTGTTCCAGCGGCGCGGCCGGTGCCGGGCGTGCCTCGGGCGCGGCCTCGTTCAGCCCTCGCAGGATGCCCAGCGAGACATCGAGTCCGATGGCGTCGAGCAGGGCGAACGGGCCCATGGGGTGCCCGAACGCCGTCGTCACGGCCGTGTCGATCTCCTCCACGGTCACATCGGTGCGGCCGAGCATCCGGATCGCGTTGTTGAGATAGGGGAACTGCAAGGCGTTGACGATGAAGCCCGGCCGGTCCGCGCAGTCCACCGCCGTCTTGCCCAGGCGCCGTACCAGAGCGTGTGCGGTGACCGGCAGGTCGTCCGCGGTGTTCTCGGTACGGACGACCTCCACCAGTCCGGACGACGGGACGGGATGGAGGAAGTGGAGCCCTATCACGTCCGACGGACGGCTGGTGGCGCTCGCGATCGCGGCCACCGACAGTCCGGACGTGACCGTGGCGAGCACCGCCCCCGGCTTCGCCGCCGCCTCGATCTGCCGCATGACGCTGCGCTTGACGGAAAGTTCCTCGGCGACCGCCTCGATGAGCAGGTCGCAGGCGGACAGCGCGGCGTGGTCGTCCGTCGCCTCGATGCGGCCGAGGACGTCGAGGCGTTCGCCCTCGCTGATGTGTCCGTCGGCCTCCGCTCCGGCCAGTGCCGCGTCGACGGCGGCGAAGGCCGCACTCGCCTTCTCTTCGCTGCGCGCCACGAGGGTGACCTCCAGGCCCGCGCCGGCGGCAGCCTGTGCGATGCCGCGGGCCATCGTGCCCGCCCCGACGACACCGACCCGGTCGATGTCGCGCAAGGGGCCGGTCTTCCTCCGCGTGTTCTCCTCGAGGACCACGGACCCGTCGTCGGTGTAGTGGTGGAAGCCCCGCCCCGACTTGCGGCCGTGGCGGCCCTCCTCAACCATCCGGTCGAGGAGGAGAGCGGGGAAGAGACTGCTGCTCCCGGTACGGCAGTGGAGGATCCGCAGCGTGTCACGCACGGTGTCGAGCCCGATGAGATCGGCGAGTTGGAGCGGCCCGTACGGCAGACCGCTGCCCACTCGCATGGCGGTGTCGATGTCCTCCACGGTCGCGCGGTTCTGCTCCACCATGGCGACCGCGTGGTTGAGGTAGCCGTAGACCAGTTCGGTCGCCGCGATGCCCGGCCCTCCGCCCACCGTCACGACATCGCTTCCGGTGCGTTCGGCGACACGCTGCGCGAGACCGACCGCGTCGGGTGAGGTCATCGACGTCCTCACCAGTTCCACGGAACGGCCGTACGGCGGCGGCAGGAAGAACCGCAGCCCCAGCACCCGCTCCGGACAGCCGGATGCGATCGCGAGCTGCGCGACGGGCAGCGTGCCGCTCGCCGTCGCCAGTACGGTGCCGGGCGAGCAGGCCGAGTTGAGACGCCGCAGCACATTCTCCTTGACGCCCAGGTCCTCCGACACGGCCTCGATCACCAGATCGGCCCGCCCGAGGTCGGCGAGTTCGGTGCTCAGGCTCAGGTCGCGGGAGTCCAGACGGTTCCGTACGCGACGGACGACGCCCAGGTCGTGATCCACACCGACGACGTGGACGCCGGGACCGCTCCCGAGCAGCGCTCGCACGATCCCCTCCCCCAAGGAGCCCAGGCCCATCACGCCGATGACGAGCGTCTGACCACCCATGTGACTGATTCCTTCCTGCCTGTCGGAGATCGGATGCGACACGAGCCTCACAGGCTCATCTTTGCTGACAGGTCACTAGTGAACTCACCCGAACCGGACGCCGTTTTCTCATGCGAGGGAGGCGGGCGGGCCCATCGGACGCCGTGCCCGCGCTGCGCATGGGGCTCAATGGCAGTGCGCCCGGGGGGCCTTGGGCCGTTCCGGCCCCCGCTTTGCGGTTCACGCCTTCGATGGCCACGGCCGATTCGGGCCGTTCGGGTCG
>NZ_JBFAYQ010000020.1:19555-73214 GCF_040681345.1 Streptomyces sp. NPDC051776
GTCGGGTCCTCCGGCCCGTGCGGTTCGGTCGGTTCGGGCCGTTCGGTTGGTTCGGGCCGTTCGGGTCGTCGGGTCCTCCGGCCCGTGCGGTTCGGTCGGTTCGGGCCGTTCGGTTGGTTCGGGCCGTTCGGGTCGTCGGGTCCTCCGGCCCGTGCGGTTCGGTTGGTTCGGGCCGTTCGGTTGGTTCGGGCCGTTCGGTCGTCCGGTCGTCCGGTCGTCCGGCCGGTCAGGCCGGTCAGGCCGATCTGGATACATGGCTGTGCAGATCCGCGGGGAGGTCTCTTCGTGCCTTGACGTTCAACTTCCGGTACACGCGGGTGAGATGCTGCTCGATCGTGCTCGACGTGATGTACAGCTTGCGGGCGATCTCACGGTTCGTGTAACCGACGGAGGCCAGCGCAGCCACCCGTCGCTCGGCGTCCGTGAGCGAGGCGATCGGGTCCGCGTCCGCTCCGGTGTGCTCGGTGCCGTCGGGCCGGGTACGGCTGGGCAGCAGTTCCTCGCACAGCCAGGCCGCCTGGCACAGGCTCGCGACATGCCACGCCCGGCGGGCGACCGTCCAAGCGCGGCGGTGCTCGCGCAGGGCACGGTGCGCTCGGCTGAGGTCGCCCAGGGCCCGGGCGAGTTCGAACCGGTCGCCGCAGTCCTCCAGCGTGGCCACCGCCTCCTCGAGCAGGCGCGGGCGGTCGTGGGAGTTGCTTGTGGCGGCGAGCAGCCGCAGAGCCGCACCGCGCGTCCGGGACCTGCCCGTTCCCGGCTCCGCAAGCTGCTCGTTGATCAGCTGCTCGGCCTCGTCGCGGTGGCCGCCGTGCATCAGCCAGGCTTCGGCGGCACTGGTCCGCCACGGTACGAGGCCCGGCATGTCCATGGCCCAGCCGGACATCAGCTCACCGCAGGAGAGGAAGTCGGCGAGAGCCGCGTAGTGGCGGCCGGTGGCGAGGTAGTACTGCCCGCGGGCGTGCAGGTGATGCAGACCGTAACGAGTCCTGGACATGGCCTCGGGGACCGGCTGTTCGAGGTGCGCGGCGGCTTCGTCGTAGCGGCCCATCCGGGTGGCGGCGGCGACGAGGCAGCCGAGGGGCTGGCCGACGGCGACGCCCCACGCGGTCGGCTGCATGCGGGTGAGAGCCGTTTGCGCCTGGTCGTACGCGGTGGAAAGTTCGCCGCTGCGCAGGGCGATCTCCGCGCGGGCGGCGGCGAACAGCGCGTGCCTCACCGTGGCCCCCTTGGCCCGCGCCTCGTCGAGGAGCCGGTCGCACCAGGGTTGTGCGATGTCGAGCCGGTCCGCGTAGATGAGGGCGTGCAGTGCGAGCAGTGCCGGTTCGAACCCCCACGATGTGCTGTCCCCGGGCCGGGCGACCTGCAGGACGTGTTCGGCGTCCGTGACGGCGTGCTCCCCGGGGTCCTGGGTGAGCACCCTGGAAAGCGCGGACGACGAGGTGAGGAGAGGGCCGTCGGTCGGGCTAACGAGCCCTCTCCGACGCTTGCCCGCCCCGGCCAACGGCTGTACGGAGCGGGCGAACCGCGGATAGGTACTGGCCAACCACAGCTCGGTGGCCCGGAGTTCGGCTGCCACCTGCCCGCCCTTTCCGGGCTCCGCGCGGCGGGCACGCTCCAGCGCGTCGGCGGCGTCGTCGTCCTGGCCGTGCCAGAGCAGCGCCAGGATCAGCGCCGTGATGTCCCGGTCGGCGAGATGGCCGGCGCGCATGGCGGCGACGAGTGCGGGCAGCCGGCGCGCCGCGGCGGCGGGGTTGGTCCGCGATTCCGCGCGGACCAGGGCGGCCTCGGTGGCGGCCTGCTGCCGCGCATCGGCGGTGCACCGGTGGGCGAGTTCGAGATACTGCACGGCCCGGTCGATCCGCTCGTCGCGCAGTGCGTGCTCGGCCGCCTCCCGAAGGACGGGCGCCATCGACGGGTCCTCCGCGTCGGCCAGGACGACGTAGGGCGCCACGTCAGCGGCGGGCGCGCCATCACTGTGCAGCAGAGCGGCCGCACCGAGGTAGAGGCTCTTCCGCTCCCGGGTGGGCATGTCGTCGAGGACGGCGGAGCGCGCCTGGGCGTGCCGGAAGCGGCCTTCATCGAGAAGTCCGGCGTCGTTCATGGTGGCGATCGCGGCGGCCACGGTGTCGGCGTCGGTGCCGACGAGCCGTCCCAGCGCGGCGGGGTCCACGGGCAGCGCGTCCAGCACGGCGAGCGCGCGGGCCACCGGCACCACGGCCGGTTCGCAGCGGTCGAGACAACTCATCCACGCCTGGCGGAAGTTGGTCCCGACAACGATGCCCCCCGCTATGTCCGCGGCGCGCCCGTCGTCCAGCAGGGCCCGGACGAGCAGGGGGTTGCCGCCGCTCACCCGGTACGCGCTCGCGGCGAGCCGGTCGGGTCTCCCCGACGCCGGGTGTCCGGCGAACACGGTGGCAACGCCACGTTCCGACAGCGGTACCAGGGTGAGGCGGCGGCAGTGAGGGTGGCGCAGGAGTTCGGTGTGCAGGGGTGTGCGGGCCGGGCGCGGACCGGCGGTCTCGGTGAGCACCAGCAGCACCCGGGCGGAGCCGAGTCGGCGGATGAGACACAGCAGCCAGCTCAGTGAGGGGAGGTCGACGTGGCCCACGTCCTCCACGCCGATCAGCACCGTCCGCCGCTCCGACAGATCGAGCATCGCCAGGCACAGGGCGTTCAGCACCCGCGCGAGGGAAGGCTCTTTTCCTCCGGCGTCCGCGTCGGAGGCCTCCGTCACGGCGGCCCCGGCATCCAGGAGCGCTGCGATGTCCTCGGCGCACGCGTCGGGCAGTTCGAGGGTACGGAACAACTGGCCCACGACGCCGAACGGCAGCGCGCTCTCCGACCGGGAGCACACGGCCTTGAGGAACAAGGCACCGGATCCGACCGCGTGGTCGGCGAAGGCGTGGAACAGCTCGGTCTTGCCGACGGCGACCGGGCCGGTCACCAGGGCCACGCGCCCGCACCCCGTCATGGCATCGGCCAGATCCTTCTCCAGGCAGGACCACTGCTCCTCGCGCTCGACCAGCGCCGCGGCCGGCCGAACGCTGTCGTGGTCAGTCGTCGCCGCCATGGTCCAGAACCTCTCGCCCGATGCCCGTTCCCCCGATGCCGTACTGCCACCGTTGACGGAGCCCCATCGTCACAGCTCGCGGGGCCGCGCTGAATCGTTGGGGGGCCGAACTAGGGGATCTCCTCAACTTCCCCGGGCCCAACCGGGGGCGGCCGTACGACGACGTGCGACATGGTCGGTGTCCGGTGGCCGCGCCCGTTGGCGTGCCGAGAAAGGAGCGCTCTGCATTCGGGGATTCGAGAAATCGAGAATTCGGGGACTCGGGGAGTCGGGGAGTCGGGGATCGGGGACTTTGGGGGTTCGGGGACTTTGGGGGTTCGGGGATTCGATGTCCGCGATCCTCTCAGCCGCGCAGCCGCGCCCGCCTCGCTCCCGTGCTGTGGCCGTCACCGAACGGCGGCACGTCGCCCGGTTCGATGTCGGCGCGGAGGCGCAGCGCCCGTACGGCGTGGCGCCAGCGGCCCGCGTCGACCGCCACATCGCCGAGGAACTCCACGACATGCTCCGGCTCGACCGGGGTGAACTCCAACTCCTCGCGCCTTCCCCAGGACGCCGCGATGTGCGCCCCGGCCCACGGGTGACCGGAGCCCGCGGTGGTGAGCAGGTGACCCAGGTCCTCCCGCAGGGCCGGGGTGAGCGGGGTGGAGCGGGCGGCCAGCCGAAGCGTGCCGCCCTGGTCGTAGCGGCCCAGGAGCACGGTGTGCGGGGCCGCGACGGGACCGGTGACTGCCGCGACGATGGCCTCGTTGGTCTCGCGCGCGCGGACCTTGAGCCAGCCGCGGTGGCCGGGCAGGTACGGCTGGTCCCATCCCTTGGCCACCACGCCTTCGACACCGACCGGCGTCCACAGCGTCAGCCACTGCTCGGCTTGCTCGCGGTCGCTCGTCACCGGGGCCAGGGTCCACGGAGCCGTCAGTGCATGACGGGTGAACAGGTCCTCCAGGGCGGCACGGCGGACGCGGTACGGCTCGTGGACGAGTTCCGTGGTGCCCCGTTGCAGCAGGTCGAAGGCGACGTAGTGGGCGGGCTGGACATGGGCGAGGCGGCGGGCGGTGTGGGGTGCGCGGTTGACGCGCTGCTGGAGCGCGCCGAACTGCAGCTTGCCGTCCACCATGATCACGACTTCGCCGTCGAGGACGGCGTCCTCGGGAAGCGCGGCGGCGGCATCGGCGATCTCCGGGAAGGCATCGTCGAGCCGCTTGCCGACGCGGGACAGCAGCTCGGTCCTGCCCCCGGTACGGAAGACCATCAGCCGGAAGCCGTCGTACTTGGGCTCCAGGGCGAGTCCGCCGGGCAGCGCTCCCGGTGCCGGCAGGGCGTCCGTGGCCGTGGCCAGCATCGGTTCGATCGGCGGAAGAAGAACCACGTAGTCAGTATCGGGATAAAACTAGCGATTAGCGAGCTTTGTCCGGATTGGCCAGCCTGTCTCAGCCGTACGATCCCGCTGATCCGCTCGCCGGGACCCGTGATGCGCCAGGGGCCTCAGGTGCCCCTGGGTGCCGCGGTGGTGCCGCGGACGACCAATCGCGTGGGGTGCATGACCCGCGACGGAGGCCGCGACCGGTCCGCGAGCGCCGCGAGCAGGGCGTGCGCAGCCGCGGCCCCCTGCTCGGCGACCGGTTGCGCGACGGTCGTGAGGTTGACGAGGTGGCTCATCTCATGATCGTCGATCCCGACGACCGAGAGATCATCGGGCACCCTGACCCGGGCATCGCGCAGGAAACGCAGAGCCCCGAACGCCATCTCGTCCGACTCGACGAACACCGCCGTGGGGCGCTGCGGAAGGTCGAGCAGCCGCGCCATGGCCCGCTCTCCCCCGGCGACCGTGTAGTCCGCGTCGGCTTCCAGCTCCCGGTCCCGTGCGATGCCGGCGGATTTCAGGGCGTCCCGGTATCCCGCCCGGCGCTCCACCGGTGCCGTGAAGTGCAGGGGGTCCACCGGGCTGCCACCGATCAGGCCGATACGGCGGTGGCCGAGCCCGGTCAGATGGTCGACGGCCTCACGGGCGGCCGAGAAGTCGTCGATCGCGACGCTGGAGAAGTCGACCGCGTGCGATCCCAGGAGCGCCACGGGGACGTCGAGGGCACGCAGCGCGTCGATCTCGTGCTGCTCCAGCTTCAGACACATGATCAGTACCGCGTCGACCCTGCGGTGCAGAATTCGCTCGGCGAACAGCCGGCGGCGCGCCTCAGCACTCCCGTGGAGGCTGTGGAGCAGGACGTGGAGATCTGCCTGTTGGAGCACCGACTCGAACGCTCCGAGCGCACGGCCGAAGAACCACCGGTCGATGAAGGGGGTGACGACCGCGATGCTGCGCGTCCGTCCGCTGCGCAGACTGGAGGCGCCGGGTGAGATCGCATACCCCAGCTCCCGAGCCACCTGGACGACCCGGGCGCGCGTACCCTCGGAGACGCCTCCCAGGCCGCGCAGCGACCGGGAGACACTGGCGGTCGAAACACCCGCCCCACGGGCGACGTCGGCGATGCTCGCGCGGGTGCCGCCCGCGTCGCTCCGCTCCACTCGGAGGCCGCCTCCCATCCTGGCCCGCATGCCCGGCCGGAAGCGGACAATGCACGGTCCCGGTACGGCCATTCGCGGGTACGACAAGCGTTTGCGCTCACTCTAGCGTGCCCCTCTGAACTGGGTTTGCGGGGCCCTGGTCGCGCGACGTGATCGCTTCGCACGGAGCCGGGAAGGAGCGCTGCTTCCGCGTAACCGTCCGGTACCGGAGTGTACGTGCCGGGCCGGATGCGGGCCCCGCCCGGTGAGGGGCCGGGCCCTGACGAGCGGCCGTCAGCCACCGCCCCGAAGCTCGGTGTCGATGGTGGTCACCGCGCGGTTCAGCGCCTTCTCGGGGGCCGTACCGTCGTCGTAGACGGCCCGGAACGCCTTCTGGAACGCCCGGGTGACCACGGGATAGTCCGGGGTGTTCGGCCGCGGAACCGCGACGCAGCCCTCACTGACCGGCCCGTTGCCGCAGGTCTCCTCCAACTGGCGGGCGAAGAGCTCCAGCGGCTTCCCCGACCCGTAGAGTTCCGATTTCTCCAGGGCCGAATTGGTGCCCGGTATGGCGCTGTTGGCCTTGGCCATGGCGAGCACCTGACGGTCCTTGAGCAGATATTCCAGAAAGACGGCGGCGGCCTTCTTGTTCTGCGACTGCTGCGTAACGGCCCAACTCCACGACCCGGAACCGGTCTTCGTGCCGTGGCCGAAGTCCGGGAGGGGCAGGACTACCAGCTCGTCGCCGAGGGCTCGCGAGAAGTCGGCATAGCGCCAGTGGCCGTTCCACGACAGGGCGGTCCTCCCCGCGGCGAAACTCTTGGCATCCTTGTCGGGGTCGACGTACTTCTTCCACACCTGGACCGTGCCCAGCGCCTTCGCGACACCGGGGGTGTTGAGCACGCCGCCGGCGTAGCCGTTGTCGCTGCGGTGGACCAGGTCCCCGCCGGCCGACCAGACGATGGGGCTGTACGCGTAGGTGAACCACTCGCCGACCCCATTGGCCAGTCCGAAGTCCAGGACCCGACCGTCGGCGTCGCGTAAGGCAAGTTTCCTCAAGGACTCGGTGAACTCTCCGGCCGTCCATGCCGGTTCACCCTGTTCCGGGACGTCGACCCCGGCCTGCTCCAGCATGGTCCGGTTCCCGTACAGTCCCAACCCCGAGTCGAAGGTGCCGATCGAGTACAGACGGCGGCCGTACGTGCCCTGGGCCTCGATACTGGCGAGAAGACCCGCCTGCACGGCCGGGCTGATCAGCCCGGTGTCGAGCGGCGTGAGCATGCCCTTGTGCACAAAGCTGCCGAGCCTCGGGCCGTCGACGTCGAGCAGATCGGGCAGCACTCCCCGGGACGCGGCCCTCTGGACCCGCTCGTTGTAGTCGTCCTCGGGGAGGAGCGTGAGTTCGACCTCGATCCTTCTGTGGGAGGCGTTGAACGCCTTGATCTGACGCTCGAGCGTCTCCTTCTCCGGTCCCTGGCCGGTGTGATACCAGACGGCGACCCGACCCGTGGCGCCGCCTTCTTCACTCTCGACGGACGGGTACGGGGAGCATGCGCCCCCGGTGGTCAAGAGCGCCCCTGCCGCAACGAGGGCCCAGGTCCGTGGGGGGAATGCACGCATGACGCTCATCCTTCTTGCCGGTGTGGTGAACGCCATCGACTCGGCGCACACGCAGCCCGGTTGGGGATGCGCGCAGGGCAAAGCCCTGTGACGGCCGAGCGGATGACGGAAGGTGGCCGACAACTGTCCCCGGTCGACCGGCCGTTGACAGTAAGGGCTACGGGAGGGTCGACGCAACCGTTTGCGAACGGGCGGTGACCGGGCTTTCCTCCACGGGGAAAACCGCATGTGACAGCAGCACGGGACGCACCAGGGAAGGGGCGAACGGCTTTTCGCGGTAAGCGGTTTCCCGTGCGGGCGGACCCAGGCACAAGAAACCGGCCCCGCTGGATGTGTCCAGCGGGGCCGGCGAGGCGGAGAACGGAAAGCCCGCTCCTACCGGTAGACGGAGTCGATGTTGACAGAGCGGTCGACGGCCAGGCACTGCGCGCTGGAGCGTCCCCCGGACACGGTCAGCGACAGGTTGTTCGGGTTACCACAGTTGTTGTTCTGTCGACCCTCCTGAGCCACGTTCTGCTGGGAGAGGCTGGCCAGGCCGCTGCCGCCCTCGGCCTTCGCACCGCCGCCGAACTCCTTGGTGCGCACGTTGACCGATTTGTCCACCGCACCGCACTCCGTGTCGATCCTGCCACCCGTCAGTTCGAGCCCGAGGCCGTTGGGGTTGCCGCAGTTGCTGTTCTGCCGCCCCTCCTGCGCCACGTTCTGCTGGACCACCGTGGTGCCGCCGTTGCCACCGTTGGCCTCGGCGCCCCCACCCTTCGTGACCGTCTTGTGGTTGAACGACTTGTCCTTGTGCCAGCAGCGGGTGATGTCCCGCCCACCCCCGAGCACATCGGCGTCCACCCCGTTGGGGTTGCCGCAGTTGATGTTCTGCCGCCCCTCCTGCGCCACATTCTGCTGCACCAGGTTCACATCTGCACCCCCGCCCGAACCGCCGTTGACCCGGGCGCCCTCACCCTTGGTGAAGGTCTTGTGGTTGAACGACTTGTCCTCGTTCTCGCAGCGGACCGACACACGGCCACCGGTCAGTGCCAGTTCGTCGACCTGGGGGTTGGCACAGTTGATGTTCTGTCGACCCTCCTGGGCGACGCCCTGAACAGTGACCCGGCCGATGGCGCTGCCCGAGTCGACCTCCGCGCCACCGCTCACGGTCTTCGTGTGCTTGTTGAACGAACCGTCCTTGTTTCGGCAGCGAGCCTCCACGCTTCCGCCGGACACCTCCAACGGCGCGTTGTTGGGGTTGGCGCAGTTGTTGTTCTGCCGGCCTTCCTGAGCGATGTTCTGCCCGATCAGGTCCGCCCCGAGCCCTGTTGCGGCGGGCAGGGAGCTGCCGCCGTGCACGGTCGCGCCGCGGCCCTTGAACCGGGTGTGCTTGTTGACCGACTTGTCCACGTCCAGGCACCAGGCCTCGACCCGCCCGCCGGAGAGCGTCAGGGAGGTTCGGTTGGGGTTGGCACAGTTGTTGTTCTGCCTGCCCTGCTGTGCGGTGTTCTGCTCAATGAGAGCCAGCGTGGCCGAGCCGCCGAACGCCTTCGCACCGCCCGCCTTCACACGGGCGTCGTGGTTGAACGAGTCGTCCTTGGTCTTGCAGTGGCCTTCAACTCGCCCGCCATCGAGGTCCAGTGGCTGGTCGAACGGGTTCGGGTCGGAGCAATGGTTGTTCTGCCGCGAATCCTGTGCCGTGTTCTGCTGGTCCACGGAACCCATGAGGCTTGCCCCGCCGACGGCCTTCGCCCCTGGGCCGCGCCCGTGTCCATGGCCGTATCCATGTCCATGGCCGTATCCATGTCCGTGGCCGTGGCCGTGATGGCCGCCGTGACCATGTCCGTGACCGCGGCTGTGGCCGTGACTGTCACCGTGGCCGCGGCCGTGACCGTACCCGTCGGCGAATGCGGCTCCCGGGCCGAGGGTCACCATGCTGCCCGCCGCCAGAGCCACCAGCGTCGCAGTCGCGATTCTCTGCATATAAACCATTCCTCCCGTTTTTGGGCGATAGCATCCACATATCGCACTCTCAACGGCACCCGCCAACCACCGAGGCGTTGACGCGGTGGCAGTTCCCCTGGACGGCGTAGGAACCGGGGCGGGGCGGATGAGCCGCGCGGACGGTGCGGTTCATCCGGCATCGGGAGGGATGATCAGCGCGTAAGCGTCTTGCTGAAGACGGTGACCGGCCGTTCGAGCCTCTCGCCGTCGAGGATGATGTCGACGGCCTCGTTGTAGAAGGCGACCCGCTCCTTGATGTTGCTCAGGGCCGCCAGGGGATCGGGGTAGCTCCAAGCGATCCCGGGAGGCACGTCTCCGCCTCGTGGCCATGACCAGTACTCGGTGGCAACACCCTTGTAGGGGCAGCGCGTTGTGAGCTCGGTGGCCATGAGGAGGTCGAGCCGGACGTCCTCGCGCGGGAAGTAGTACCGGACGGGCAGGCCCGTCTCGAAGAGGAGGACCGGGGAGCGGGTGTCTGCGACGACCGTGCCCTCGACCTCGACCTGGACGTGGCGACTGCTGGGCAGGGCGTCGATGCGCTTGTGGGGGTCGCGCGGGTGCACGAAGATCTCTTCGTCCTCCTCGTACCAGTGCTCGAGGACGCTGCGCCCGAACCATTCGAAGGAGATGTATCCGGCCAGTTCCTTGCCGGGGTACGTCCAGGCCGCCCTCGGGGTGGTCGTGCCGCCCACGCTGAGCTCGTAGAAGACGGTGGATCCGGCGTGGCGACGACGGCTGGCCGGCTCGTCCGTCCGCCGCAGCAGGTCCGTGCGGACGTCCTCCTCCGGGAAGGCGTAGAGGGGGACGGGGCGGCCGGGCTCCCAGACCAGCAGGGGCCGGCGGCTGTCGACGACGGTGATGCCGCTCCTCGTGGCGCGCACCCAGCGGTCGCTGGGCTCCCAGGTCACGGCATCCTCCGGGTCGGGAGGGCGGCGGATGACGGGGATCTCTTCGGGGCCGGCGCTCGGGGTGGACATGGGACTCCTCCTCGCGTGCTCCCTTCACACGATGCGCGTCTCCGCCGCATTCCGCAGCCCCGGCCCCGCAGCGGAGGCCGTACGCGCGGGGCCGGAGCCCCGCCGCCGGGGCCGTACGCGCGGTCCGCTACGCAGGGACACCGATCGGAGCGCTCTGCGAGCGCCCGGGGGGCGGCTGTCCCACCGCCCGCTCGACGCCGGTTTTCCGCGCGGCCGCCCGTGACCGCTCGTGCGCGCGGCCCGGCTGCGGGGTCTCCCCCGTGCCGGGCCGCGGTGGATCACCGGGGGCCGCTACCGCGCGTCCCCCTCCGGAGGTCGCAGGGTGTACGCCTCCAGGTCCAGCGTCACGTCGTCGGACGACAGCCCCCTGGAGAGCAAGGTCCACGGCTCGCCGCCGGTCGGGTAGAAGCGCAGGGTGAGCGTCTCGCCGGATTCGGTGAAGACCTCCACGACGGAGCGATCCAGCAGGATCCTCAACTCGGTGGTCCCGTCCGGCACCGCCTCCGGCACCGGCAGCCGGTACGCGCCGACGTACGCTCGGGTCTCGTGCGAGGCGTGACCGCGGTCGACCGTCAACTCCCCGTCCCGCAGCACGAAGTCCAGGAACTCGGTGCCGTCGGCGTTCGTGTTGATGCGCATGCCCCAAGCCGGGTCCTGACCGAAGCCGAGCCGCACGCGCAGATCCGCGACGCCGTCCAGTTCGGCGACCGCTGCGGTCTCACCGGGAGCGACGCCGCACACCATGCGCTGCGGCTCGCCGTACCGCAGTCCGTCGAGTTCGCGGGCGGGCACCTGCCGGGCCCGGCCGTCCGCGGTGAGCGTCACCTCGCGGGGCAGGGTGAGCAGCCCGGCCCAGCCCGCCTCCTTGACGGTGGTCTCGTCGCGGGCCTCCCAGGACCACCCCCACATCAGCCATCGCCCGTCCGGTGCGCGCATCAGCGCCGGGGCATAGAAGTCGGGGCCGTGGTCGAGGCGGAACGGATCGGAGAAGCGGTAGCCGTCGCCGTCGGGCGTACCGGCCCAGGCGGCCACGTGGGCCGGGCCGGTGCGCTGGTACCAGGTGCTGGTGATCAGCAGCGCCCGCCCGTCCTCGAAGGTCGCGAGGTGCGGGCACTCCCATGCCTCGCCGGTACGGACACCGGGCCCGGCGTCGGCACGGCGGTGCAGTGAGCCGCGGGAGGTCCAGCGCTCGAGGTCCTCCGACTCGTAGAGCAGCGCGGCACCGCTGCCGTCCCGCATCCCGGCGCCGACGAGCATCCGCCAGCGGTCGCCGTCCCGCCACACATAGGGGTCGCGGTAGGTGGTGACGCCTTCGGGCACATCGGGGATGACGAGCCCGGGGCGCTTGGTGAAGGTGACGCCCCCGGGGTCCGAGTCGGCGGCGGCCACCGGCTGCCACCAGCGGTCGATGCGGTAGGCCGAGAAGAAGGCGGTGAGGCGGCCGTCGTGGGACACCGCGCTCCCGGAGAAGCAGCCGTGGGCGTCGTCCCCGCCCGTGGCAGGGCTTAGCGCGAGGGGCAGTGGTTCCCACCGCAGCAGGTCACGGCTGCGGTAGTGGCCCCAGTGCACCTGCTCGTGGGTCGGCGCAAACGGATTGTGCTGGAAGAAGACGTGGTACCAGCCGTCGTGGTGGACCAGGCCGTTGGGGTCGTTGATCCAGTTGGCCGCCGGACGCAGATGAACGGCCGGTACGTGCCGGTCTTCGATACCGGTATCGATGGTGCTCACTCCTTGACCGCCTGAGCGGCCACGCCCTGGACGAACGCCCGCTGGAAAATCAGGAAAACAATCAGTGTCGGAATGGTCATCATTGCGGCGAATGCCATGATATCTCCCCAGCGCAGCGGGGGCAGGGTCTGGAAGACCGCGATACCCACCGGCAGCGGGCGCACTTCCTCACTGCGCGTGGTCATGACCGGCCACAGAAGCTGGCCCCAGGTCATGAGGAAGCTCAGGATCGCCACCGACGCGTACGCGGGCCGGGACAGCGGCACGATGACACTGCGGAAGGTGCGCCAGGGGCCGGCGCCGTCGATCCGTGCCGCCTCTTCGAGTTCGCGCGGCAGCGACAGGAAGAACGAGTAGAAGAGGTAGACGAAGAACGGGTTGGCGACGAACGGGATGATCTGGGCCTGGTAGGTGTCCAGCCAGCCCATCTCGGTGACCATCAGCAGCAGCGGGATGGCGAGGGCTTCGAACGGGATGATGATCAGCGCCACGATGACGGCCAGCACCGCGTTGCGTCCGGTCCAGCGGAGCCGGGCGAGCGCGTAGCCGAACATGCTGTTGACGACCAGGCCGAGGACCACTGTCGTACCGCAGACGACCAGGGAGTTGAGCAGCAGCCGGCCGAAGTCCGAGCGCTCCCATGCCCGTACGAAGTTGTCCAGCGTGGGATCGGTGGGGATCAGCGCGCGCCAACTGCCGCCGTCGTCCAGCACGTTGGCGTCGGCCTTGAGGGCGCCCGCGAACATGAAGACCAGCGGTACGAGCATCACGACGGCGACGCCGATGCAGATCACATAGTGCAAGGGCACGTTGTGCCCGGTGCGGCGGCGCGTACGGGTGGTGGGGGTGGTGGAAGTCATCGGACGGCACGCTCCTCGCGGCCGAGCCTGCGCTGGATCAGCGTCACGGCGAGCACGAACAGGAAGAAGATGACGGCGATGGCGGAGGCCTGGCCGATCATGCGCCGGCTGTAGCCGGTCTGCAGGAGCTGGAGCATCATCGTTCGGGTCGAGTCCAGCGGGCCGCCGGGGAACTGCGGCATCAGATACACCTGGTCGAACAGGCGGAATGCAAAGATCGCCGTCACATTCACCACGAAGATCAGCGTGTTGCGCAGGCCCGGGACCGTCACATGCCGGAACTGCTGCCAGGCGTTCGCCCCGTCCACACGGGCAGCCTCGTAGAGCGACTGCGGGATCGCCTGCAATCCGGCGAGGAAGATCACCATCTGGAAGCCGACACCCTGCCAGATGGACGTGATCACGATCGCGGGCATCGCCCAGCCGGTGCTGGAGAGCCATCCCGGCTGCAGATGGCCGAAGGAGACCGCGCCCAGCACGCCGTTGACCAGGCCGCCCTCGGGGAGCAGCAGCAGCTTCCACACGACTGCGGCGACCGCCATGACGGTGACTGTCGGCAGGAAGTAGATCGTACGGAACAGCACCCGGCCCGGCAGCGCCCGGTTCACGAGGACCGCGAGTCCCAGGGCCGCGGCCGTCTGCACGGGGACGACGATCACGGCGAAGAGGGTGTTGTTGCCGAAGGCCTGCCAGAACTGCGGGTTGGAGAACAGCCGCGCGTAGTTCTCGAGGCCGGTGAAGGACACCGGCAGCGGTGACGACAGCCGCTGGTCGGTGAAGGAGAGCAGCACCGCGGCGACGAACGGGGCGATCAGGAAGAGGACCAGCAGGGCGGCGGCCGGAGCGGAGAACAACGCGGCCGTCACCCGCTCACGGGTGCGCGGCGTCGCAGAGCGCCGCCGCCTGGCCGCAGGTGGCGCGCCGGGTGGCGCCGACCCTTCGACAGCGGGCTCAAGGACGGTGCGGGACATGGTGGTTCACCTCAGGCGGTGCGAAGAGACGTTGTACGTAAGGGAGTTGAGGCGGCGCGGCGGCGAGCGCGTCCGGTTCAGCCGCCGCCGCACCGGGCCCGGCGGCTACTCGACCGGGTAGCCGTCGTTGTCGCGGATGTCCTGGTCGATGGCGGCGACCGCCGTGTCCAGGGCCTGCTTTACGTCCTTGCCCTGGCTGATGTCGTCGATCGCCTGCGCGAACGCCTGCGTGATCGCCGGGTACGCGGGGGTCTGCGGGCGCGGCACCGACACCATCGGCGCCTTCTCCAGGGACTTCGTGACCAGGTCCATGGCACCGCCGTCCCGGTAGATGTCGGCGTCGGTGAGGGCGCTCTTGCGGGACGGCGGAGCGCCCGTGGCCTTGTACATCTTCAGCACGCCCTGCTTGCTGAGCAGATGCTCCAGGAACGCGGCGGCCGCGTCCGGGTCCTCCGCCTTGCTGGTGATGCCGAACTGCCAGGAGCCCATACCGGTCTTGGACCCCTTGCCGAAGTCGGGCAGCGGGATGACGGCGAGATCCTTGCCGGCGGCCTTCTTGTAGCCGGTCGTGTAGGCCCACATGCCGTTCCAGGCGATGGGGCTCCGCTTCTTCAGGAACGGGCTGTCGTCCTGCGCCTCGGTGTCGACGTACTTCTCGGTGAACCAGGACTGGAAGTGCTTCAGCGCCTTGACGACCTCGGGCTTGTCGAGCACGCCCTTGGCGGACTTGTAGTCCTTGCGGTCGATGAGATCGCCGCCCGCGGACTGGACGATGGTGCTGAAGGCGTAGGACAGCCACTCGCCCTGGCGGCCGTACCACATGTGCAGGTCCAGGGGGCGCTTGTAGCCCTTCTTCTGGAGCTTGCCGAGGATCCCGGCGAACTCCTCGGGGGTCCAGGCGTCCTCGACACCCTTGGGTATCCGCGCGCCCACCTTCTTGAGGGCCGACTTGTACGCGTAGAGGACGAGGCCGGAGTCGAAGGCGCCGACGCCGTACAGCTTCTTGTCGTAGGTCCCCTGCTGGACGATGGAGGGCAGCAGGTCCTTCTTGGTGGACGCCTTGAGGCAGCTGTCCAGCGGGATGATGTTCTTGTTCCAGGCGTAGTTGTAGAGAAGCGGCCCGTCGAAGTCGAGGATCTCCGGCAGCTTGTCCGCGGCGGCCGCGGCCTGGACGGAGTCGTTGTACGTGCCTTCGGGGACGCTCTGCACCTTGACGGTGACCTTGTCCTGGCTCTCGTTGAAGTCCTTGACGATCCCCATGAAGGTCTTCTTCTCCTCGCCACCGGCGTGGTAGAAGGCCGTGATCGTCCGCTTGCCGTCGATCTTGCCGTCGCAGCTCGCGCCGCCGGCGGCCGCGTCACCGGAGCCCGTACAGCCGGTAGCCGCCAGGGCCAGCGCAGTGATGGTGCAGGTCGCGGCTAGAATGGTTCTGCGCATGGTTCGTCCGTCCTCGTGTCTGATCGCATGGTGGAGATGAGCCTGCGGTGGGGTCGGGTGGCCGCCCGGCCCCACGTGCGTTTTTTCTTACGTCCTGTGTCCGATCGCTACGCCCCGGTCACCGTCGGCTCGACCCGCGGCACGGGCAGGCGACGGACGCCCGCCTGCGCAGCGGCATCGGCACCCGGTGCTCTCCGGTGCCCAGCGGCTCGTCGCCGAGGATCAGCTCCATGGCGACGCGACCGAGTTCGTAGTGCGGCAGCGCCAGCGTGGTGAGCGCGGGGCGCAGCCAGGAGGCGATGTCCTGGTCGTCGTAGGAGACGACGGAGACATCGCCGGGGATGGACAGGCCCGCTTCGGCCAGCGCCTGGTAGGCACCGAAGGAGACTCTGTCGGTCGAGCACACCAGCGCGCGCGGACGGTGGCCCGCGGCGAGGATCTGGCTCACCTCGCGATATCCGTCATCGGGGCCCCACTGGCATTCGACGACCCCGTCCAGGGCCACCCCGGAATCCCGGAGCACTTCCTGGAGTCCGCGCATCCGCTCGTTCCCGGCGAAGACGCCCCCCGGGGTGGCGGGGATCGCACGGTGGCCGCCGATCGCCCAGATGCCGGAGGTGTGCCCGGCGGCGAGCAGCACCCGGCCGGCGGCGCGGCCGGCCTCGGTCTCGTCGGGGATGACGGACGGGGCGTCGAAGCCGGGGGCGAGGCAGTTGAGCAGCACCACACGGCGGCCGTTCAGCTCGCTGGGCGGGGTGACGTGGCGGGTGAACATCGCCGCGTAGACGACGGCGTCCACCTGCCGGTCGAGCAGCCCGTTGACCAGCCCCGCCTCGGCGGCGCGATTACCGCCGGTCTCCGCGATGAACAGCAGGTGATCGCGGGCGCGGGCGGCTTCCAGCGCACCGCGGATCACTTCTCCGGCGAACGGGGTGGTGGTGATGGTGTCCGATACGAAGCCGATGGTCTGAGTGGACTTCGTCCGCAGGCTCCGGGCGGTGACATTCGGGCGGTAGCCCAGCATCTTGGCCGCCTCGAGGACCTTGTCCCGGGAGGCCTCCGAGATCCGCATGTCGGTACGGCCGGAGAGGACGAACGACGCGGTGGTGGGCGACACGCCCGCGCTGCGGGCGACGTCGGCCATGGTGACGCGGCGTCCGGACATGGGTGACTCAGCTCCATCGCTCATCGCTAAATCGAATTAGCGGATGCGGTAGAGAATGGAGCCGCGTTCGCATGCTGTCAACACCCCGGACATCTTTGGCCATAGAAGCTGGGGAGATTGTTGAGTTATGTCCAGTTTGCTGTGTAACTCCGACGCAATCTGACAAGGGAAAGGCATGCACTCGGTGCCGCCCTCGTCCAGGCTTGCATGCGCACCTCTGCTAAACCGATTTTTCGTGGGGCCAGGGGCCTGTCGAAGGTCCGGGACCCGTCGTTGGCACCCTCGCGCGGGCAGCCACCCGTGGCGGCCGCCCCGCGCGAGGGCCACTGCTCCCAGCAGGCCTGCTGCCGTGCGCCGCCGACCGATGCCGGGCGCCGGTCAGTGCTGCGGTACGGGGATCCTGGCCGCCGACGTCCCCAGCCCCGTGGGTACGGCACCGCGCCACGCCGCCGTCACCGGACCGCGGCGCAGGTCGGATTCGGCGTAGCGGTGGCATTCCTGATGCCACGTCAGGATTCCGGACAGCCAGTTCTCCAGCTCCCCGACATAGCCGTCGAGCAGTTCGCGAGCCTCCGGGCCCAGCTTGAAGTCGTCGTAGAGGACGGGCAGTTCATGGGCGGCCACGTGCTGGAACTGCCGCATCCGGGACGTCATCAGATCATGGACGATCGACAGGCCCGTCGGGTAGTCGCAGTCGAAGAAGTTCTGCACGACGAGGACGCCGTTGTGCACCTCGCCCTCGTACTCGATCTCCTTCTGGTAGGAGAACACGTCGTTGAGCAGGGCCGCGTAGTCCGAGGCCGCATTCTCCAGGGAGCGCATCGGTCCGCTGCGGTAGATCTCCTCCGGGACCCGCCGCCCGTGGGCCAGACGGCACAGACTCATCGTCAGATCCGAGCCGAAGGTCTTCCTCCGCATCTCGATGTAGTCGACGGGATCGGGGATGCGGTTCTGCGCCTGGTTGGCGAGCTCCCAGAGCCAGCTCTCGATCATGTCCTCGATGGTGGTACGGAACGCGCGGCGCGCCCAGTCCTCCATCGGTTCCGCGGTACGGCCCCAGAGGTCGGCGAGGGAGCGTTCGAGCGCGTTGGCCGGAGCGGGGGTGGGGGAACCGTCGAGCGGCATGAAGGCCGAGAGCCGTTCGTTCTGCGCCTTGGCGCCCGCCAGGTCCCGCGGCTGCCCGAAGACGACAGGGTAGTAGTCGTCGCCGTAGGTGCCCCAGGTCAGCCACTGCGACGACAGGTCCAGCTCGTCGGGCGTCGCGTCCGGATCGAGCCCCGCTGCGCACAGCGGGAGGTCGATGTCGATCAGCCGCTCCTCGTTCCAGACGCCGGAGCCCGGGATGCCGGGCTGCGCCTGCAACAGGCCCATGCGGTGGGACCACTCCACGACGTTGCGGCGCGCGGTCGCCAGATGCGGGCTGAGACGGGGGGTGAACGGCATGAAGAAGTCGGGCAGTTGAGAGGGGCCGACATGCCGGTACGGGACGTGGGTGAACCGCCGGACCCGCCCGGCCCCCGGCCGCCCGCCGAGCTGCCGGATGACCGCGGCGGCCGTTCCACGGCCCGTGGGCACCGGGGAGAACGACAGCGGGGAGGCCTCCGCGGCCGCTCCCCCGCCGTTCATGTACCGGCTGGAGCGCATGTGCCACTCGTGGCCGCCCGCCTGCCAGTCCTGGAGCCCCTTGACGTAAAGCATCACATCGGTGCAGGACTGAGGATCAAGCCCCTTCTCGACGAAGAGCGGCGGAAGTTCGGTGAGGGTGGTCTCCTCGAACTGCTGCAGCCGCGAGGTGAGGAGATCGTTGACCGCGTCCGCCGCCTCCTGCGTGCTGCAGCACAGGAACGTCTCCAACACCAGGACCCCGTTGGAGAGTTCACCCTCGTCCTCGATCTCCCGCTGGTAGGAGAACAGGTCGTTGCGCAGGTGGACGCCATCGGCGAAGGTGTCGCGCAGCACGCGCAGCGGCCGCGAATCGGCGACGGACCCCGGAACCTCGGCCCCCGCCGCGTACTCGACGAGACCCGCCGACCAGGGCGCTCCGCCGACCTTGCGCCGCATCTCGATGTACTCGACGGGGTTCGGGATCCGGTCGGCGTTGATGTTGGACAGCTCCCACAGGGATTCCCCCAGGAGATGCTCGGTGCTCTCGGCGAACCGGGAACGCCACTCCATCGACATCGACGGTACGGTCCTGAGCCACAGGTCCGCGAGACCGGCCTCGACCGGGTTGGTGGGCTCCGGCATCCCGGCGTCCAGGTCCATCGGCATGAACGCCGCCAGCCGGTCCAGGTAGGCCTTGCCGCCCTCCCGGTCCTGGGTGCGCTTGAAGGTCTCCAGGAAGTGATCGTCGAAGAAGAAGACCCACACGTACCAGTCGGTGACCAGGGACAGCGCCGGCCCCGAACAGTCGGGGTGGGTGTATGCGCACAGAAGCGCGTAGTCGTGGGAGTCGAGGTCGTGCACGTCCCAGATGCCCGAGCCCTCGAGCATCCCCATCTCGCGAGCCCATTCCCTGGAATGCTCTCGCGCCTCCTCCAGGTGGGGATTGAGTCGCGCCGGATACGGCATGTAGAAGTCCGGCAGTTCAAAGGGCTGTGTCACGGTGCCCGGCCTTTCCTGAAGTCCCGTCCCAGGTCGGCTCAGCACTACCCATGCCATTGGGGGCTATCCGGCCCCGTAAACAGTCATATGAACGACAGGCCATTTTGCCGGCACAGGGGAATTCCCTTGTGCCCGAATGGAGTTGGAGCCCCACCGCCTCACCCGTACGTGCGATCCGCCGTCGGCGACAATGACTCGGACACGACGACTCACGAGGAGAGCCTGTACCGCCGTGGACACCACGAGGAACACCGCCGACGAGAACATGCAGGAGGACCGGTCCGGCGCGATACCGCGGGCCGGGCGATGGCGGCGGTGGGCGGTCGACACCCGGCCCCTGCGGCGCCCCGCGTACCGGCGGCTGTGGTCCTCGACCGTCGTCACCGCGATCGGCAGTCAACTCACCGCGGTCGCGGTTCCCAAGCAGGTGTACGACATCACGGGCTCGTCGGCCTTCGTGGGCTATACGAGTTTCGTGGGTCTGCTCCCCTTGGTGGTGTTCGCCCTCTGGGGCGGCGCGATTGCCGACAGCATGGACCGTCGCACGCTGATGCTCGTCAGCAACACCGGGATCGCTGTCACGTCCTTGCTGTTCTGGGCGCAGGCAGCCGCCGGAAACCGTTCGGTGGCACTGCTGATGGTCCTCCTCGCGGTCCAGCAGGCGTTCTTCGGCATCAACTCCCCGACCCGCAGCGCCTCCATCGCCCGGCTCGTCCCCGCTTCCGAGCTGCCGGCCGCGAACGCGTTGGGCGCGACCGTCATGCACACCGGAATGATCGCCGGGCCACTCCTTGCGGGTGCCCTGATCCCGGTCATCGGGCTCGCCGAGCTCTATCTCGTCGACGCCCTGACCCTGTTCGCGACCGTGTGGGCCGTCTGGCGGCTGCCGCCGCTGCCGCCGCGCACGGGCACCGGGAAGCGGCGCGCCGGGTGGCGTCAAGTCCTCGACGGCTTCCGATACATCACGGCACGTCAGGTCCTGCTGCTGTCCTTGCTCGCCGACGTCGTCGCCATGGTCCTGGGAATGCCGCGGGCGCTCTTCCCCCAGCTCGCAGCCACCACGTACGCGCCGTGGGGCGAGGAGTTGGCCCTGGGGCTGCTGTTCGCGGCGATCCCGGTCGGCGCGGTGGCCGGCGGACTGCTGTCGGGTACGTTCTCCCGGGCCCGCCGACAAGGCCTCATGGTCATCGGCGCGGTGATGGCCTGGGGCATGGCGGTCACCGGATTCGGTTTCAGCACGAGCCTTTGGTGGGCGGTCGCCTTCCTGGCGGCGGGTGGTGTCGCGGACATGGTCTCGATGGTCTTCCGCAGCGCGATCCTGCAGTCCGCGGCCACCGACGAGATGCGCGGCCGGACGCAGGGGGTCTTCACGGTGGTGGTGGCCGGCGGCCCACGCCTGGCCGACCTCCTTCACGGCATCATGGGGTCCGCCTTGGGTACCCGTACGGCCGTCGCCGGAGGCGGGCTCCTGGTGGTCGTCACCATCCTGGCGCTGGCCTTGGCCATGCCCGCCTTCCGGCGCTACCAGAGCTGAGACCCACTCGGGGAGTCAGGGCGACATCGGCTCCGGCGCGGCCGGGTGGAGGGTGGGTACGAGCGCCCACGCCTGCGTGCCACCGTGCGTACGGTGCGCTCCGTACCGCCGTGCCAGGGCGTCCACCAGCGGGAAGCCCCGAGCGCATTCGACGTGCCCGGCGGCATGACGCGCGGGACGGCCGGACGGGCGCCAGGTGCCGTCATCGCGGACCTCGATCCACACGTCCGGCGGAGTCGCCGTAGGAGAGGGCGGAGTAGCGACCCAGCGGCGGGCGGCCTTCAGGGCGCAGGGCACAGTTCTTCGGCGGGCGTATGGCGCACGGCAGTGCTCCCGGCCCCGCAAGGCGAAGAGCGAATCGGTCAAGCAGTCGGGTCGTCTCGGCCAGGCGCAAGGGAATGGTGGCGGCGGCGCAGAAAGGCGCGCTCGGCCTCGTTCTCCGTGCGGTCGAGGGCCGCTTCGTAAGCGAGTTCGGCCTCGGCCGTACGGCCGAGGCGGCGCAGGAGGTCGGCGCGTACGGCGTGAAGAAGGTGATGGCCGTCGAGGCCGAGGGCGTCGACGAGGGCCAGGGCTTCCTCCGGGCCCTCCACCTCGGCCACGGCGACCGCCCGGTGCAGTGCCACCACCGGACCGGGAGTCATCGCGTACAGCTGGTCGTAGAGCTGCAGGATCTGCCACCAGTCGGTGGCGGCGGTGGCCGGTGCGTCGCTGTGCACGGCCTGGATCGCCGCCTGGATCTGATATGGGCCGGGCCGGTCGAGGCGCAGGCACCGGCGGACGATGGCCTGGCCCTCGTCGATCAGGGCGCGGTCCCAGAGGCCGCGGTCCTGGTCGGCCAGCAGGACCAGGTCGCCGTCCGCGGTGGTGCGGGCGGCGCGGCGCGACTCGGTGAGCAGCATGAGTGCGAGGAGCCCCATGACCTCCGGTTCGTCGGGCATGAGCCCGGCGAGGAGGCGGCCGAGGCGGACGGCCTCGGCGCACAGGTCGTCGCGGACGAGTGCCTCGCCCGAGCTGGCCGTGTATCCCTCGTTGAAGATGAGGTAGACGACGGCGAGCACACCCCGCAGCCGCTCGGGAAGATCGGCGTCCCCCGGGACGCGGTACGGGATGCCGGCGTCGCGGATCTTGCCCTTGGCCCTCACCAGCCGCTGAGCCATGGTCGGTTCGGAGACCAGAAAGGCACGGGCGATTTCCGCGGTCGTGAGCCCGCCGAGGAGCCGGAGGGTCAGGGCGACCCGGGCGGCGGGGGCGAGCGCGGGGTGGCAGCAGGTGAAGATGAGGCGGAGCCGGTCATCGCGCACGGGTCCCTCCTCGGCCGGTTCGTCGTGGGCGTACAGCGCGGCAGCCTGGGCGTGCCGGTCTGCGCGCTTCGCTTCTCTGCGGACGCGGTCGATCGCGCGGTTGCGGGCGGTGGTGATGATCCATCCGGCGGGGCTCGGCGGCAGCCCGGCTTGCGGCCACCGGCAGGCCGCCTCGGTGAAGGCGTCCTGGACCGCCTCCTCGGCGATGTCGATGTCGCCGAAGACGCGGACCAGGACGGCGACGGCGCGCCCGTACTCCTCGCGGAAGACGCGCTCGATCACCGAGGCGGACACCTCAGGCATGCCGGTCGTCCTCCGGCGCAAGCTGCGCCACGCCTCATCAGTGGCCGTGCTCCACGGGCCTCACCTCGATGGGGAGGGTGATGGCACGGGCGAGCTTGCGGCCCCATTCCAGGGCGGCGTCGAGGTCGGGTGCCTGGATGACGGTGAATCCGCCGATGTGCTCCTTGCCCTCCAGGTAGGGGCCGTCGGTGGTGAGGATCTCGTCGTCCTCGAGCCGCAGCACGGTGGCCGTGCTCGGTGGGTACAGGCCACCGGAGAAGACCCAGGCCCCTTTCTCGCGCATCTCGGCGCTCACGGCCTCGACCTCCCGCATGATCGGATCCAGGACCTCGGGCGGCGGGGGGTCTCCGTCGGGCTGGTAGATGCTCAGCAGGTACTGCTTCATGACCGCCACTCCTTGACGTATCCACGGTACGGCGCCGGCGTCGTGCCGGCCTCTCACCCTCTACACGAACGGGGATTCGCCGGCTCGACAGCAAAGGGCATCGGTGTGGAGGAAATTTCTCGCTGAGGTCGTCCCGTCACCGAGGGCAGGGAAAAGCGCGGCGGTCCGTAAGGTGCGGTCGTTAGCCGTTCAGCCGTTCAGCCGTTCAGCCGCTCTGCGCTCCTCGCGCGAGCAGCAGCAGCGCGTCCACGAGCTCCTCGGCAGGCGCACCCGTGGCCAGACGGCGGAGCTGCTGGCCGAAGACGACCGCCACAGCGGTGCTCGCAAGGCGCTCGGCGTCGGGCACGCCGAGGCAGTTCAGTATCTGGGTGGCCAGCAGGTCGTACGCCTCGAAGGACTCCTTCGCGGCCGCCTGCAGCCGTACGTCCCGGCCCGCCTGCACATACAGCTCGAAAGGCGCGATATGGGTGGAGTCGAACGGCGTTCCACCCGCGACCTGGGCGACCAGGTCCGCGGCACCGTCGATGTCGATTCCCTCGGCTTCGCAGTGGTCGGCGAGTTCGGTGAAGCGGCACGTCTCACCGGCGACGAAGTGCAGCAGGCTCTCGCGCAGGAGCTCGTGCTGGGACTCGAAGTGATAAGTGACCGAGCCGAGGGAGACACCCGCCTCCTTGGCGATCCGCCGGTTGGTGACCGCGGCGACGCCGTCCTGCCCGATGATGTGCAGAACGGCGTCGATGATCTTCTGGCGGGTATCGACGGGCTTGGACATGGGCGTCATTGTTCCACCGGTGCTCCTCCGGTCGGCGCGGCGCCCGGCATGAGCCCGCCCGGGGCTGCGGCAGCGGCGTTCCCGGACCCGGTGATGCCGGGCGTGCGCTCGAACCAGCGCTGGTCGTCCTCGAGTTGGGCCGCGAGAGAGATCAGCAGTTCCTCCGTGCCGTTGTGACCGAGGAGCTGTGCGCCGACCGGGAGTCCGTCGCGAGTGAAACCCGCGGGGACGTTCACGCCGGGCCAGCCGAGGACGTTCCAGGGCCAGGCGTACGGACAGGCCGCGGCCATCGTCCTGTCGGTCTGCCAGGCCGTCATGTCGTCGAAAGCGCCGATGCGCGGCGGCGGGGCCGCGGCGGTCGGGGCGAGCACGACGTCGTAGCGGTCGAAGATCGCGCCGATCCTGGCGTGCTGGCGGGCCTCGCGCGCGCGGGCGATGCGCAGCGCGCGGCCGTTCAGGCGGCTGCCGGTGCGCATGGCGCTGCGCGTGCGCGGGTCGAGCAGTGCGGGGTCGGGGTGGATCGCGGCGATCTCGGCGACGCCGGAGGTGGCGCGTGGCACGAAGCTCAGCCCGATGAGGCCGTAGCGCGGCCGTGCCTCCTCGACGTGGTGGCCGAGGCGGGCCAGCGCCTCGGCGATGCGGGTGACGGCGCGGCGCACATCGGGGTGGAGCGTGGAGCGTGTGGCGATGAACGGCGGCCGCCAGGCGAGCGCGATGCGCAGGCGGCCCGGCTCGCGGCGGGCGGCTTCGACGGCTTTGACGGGCCGGGGCTGGTCGAGGTCCTCGGGGTGGGGGCCGGCGGCCACGTCGAGCAGCAGTGCCGCGTCGGCGACCGTACGGGCCAACGGGCCGTTGACGGCGAGCCCTTGGAACGCGTCGATGTGCGGGTGGAGGGAGACGCGGCCGCGCTGCGGCTTGATGCCCACCAGATGGGTCCAGCCCGCGGGTATGCGAATGGAGCCCGCGCCGTCGGAGCCGAGCGCGGCGGGTACGAGGCCGCCGGCGACCGCCGCGGCCGATCCGCCCGAGGAACCTCCGGGCGTATGGCCGGTGTTCCAGGGATTGCGGGTGGCGCCGAAGGCCGGGCCCTCGGTGAATGGCCACTGGCCCAGCTCGCAGGCGTTGGTCTTGCCGACGATCACGGCTCCGGCCTCGCGCAGCTTCCGTACTGATGCGCCGTCCGCCGTCGCGGGCTGAGCCTCGCCACGACAGCCGAAGTGGGTGGGCAGTCCGGCCACGTCGGTGTCGTCCTTGACCGCCACGGGGACGCCGAGCAGGGGCAGCCTCTCCCCCGCGGCGAGCCTGCGGTCGGCCTCCTCGGCCTCCAGCGTCGCCTCTTCCGCGCGGGTGCAGCGGAAGGCGTTGAGCGTGGACTGCGTCGCGGCGATGCGTTCGAGCGACTCGCGTACCAGTGCCACGGAAGTCGTTCGCCCCTCCGCCAGCAATCGGACCTGTTCGGTGAGTCCCGTGAACTCGGCTGTGGACACGGCCGCCCCTCCTCCATAGTGTTCGTTCGAACGAACAGCAATGAAGCGGGAGGCTACTCGTATGCGCATCACTGGTTCAACCGTTCTGCTCACCGGTGTGACCGGCGGCATCGGCAACGCCATCGCACGGGAACTAGCCCAAAAAGGGGCAAAGTTGGTCTTTACTGGCAGGCGTCCCGATGCGCTCCAGCAGGTGGCGGACGAATTCGGCGCCCGCCCCGTCGTCGCCGACCTCGCCGATCCGGACCAGGTCTCCCGCCTTGCCGAGGAGTGTCCGGACGTCGACATCCTCATAGCCAACGCGGCCCTGCCCTCAAGTGGCGATCTCCTCGACTACACACCCGAGCAGGTCCAGCGGGCGCTGGCCGTCAACCTCCACTCCCCCATCGCGCTGGCCCGCCTGCTGGCCCCCGCCATGCTGCAAGCGGGGCGCGGGCACATCGCGTTCGTCGGCTCGATCTCCGGCAAGGCCGCCACGAAGTACTCCTCGCTCTACAACGCGACCAAGTTCGGGCTGCGCGGTTTCACGCTCGGTCTCCGCCAGGACCTGCACGGAACGGGGGTGGGGGTCTCCCTCGTCCAGCCGGGATTCGTCCGGGACGCGGGCATGTTCGCCGCCACCGGTGCCAACCCTCCCGGCGGCATACGGACCGTCACGCCGCAGCAGGTCGCGTCCGGGGTGATCCGCGCCGTCGAACGCGATCTGTGCGAAGTCAACGTCGCGCCGGTGGAGTTGAGGATGCTGAGCGCCATCGCCGGGCAGTTCCCCGGACTCGCCGAGCGGGTGCAGCGCCGCATGGGCGCCGACCCCGCGATCGACAAGATCGTGGAGGCCCAGCGCGACTCCCGCTGACGCCAGCGGCAGTCCCTCACGGACACCGCACCGGTTTTCACACACGACCAATCCGCCCCTGAAGCGGCTCCGAATGGCAGACAACGCCGTCCGCCCGGGCGGCCGTCGGAGCAGGATCCCCGACGGCCCACGGGCGCCGACCGCGATACGGAACCGCTCTGCGGCCCTGTTCCCAGGGCCGCACGGAAGGGGATGCTCGACGTGATGACCAGCAAGACCTCCCGGCGCGCGGCCCTCGCCGCCCTGCCCGCCGTCCTCGTTCTCGCGACGGGCGCACCGTCCTTCGCCGACGACCACGGCTCGGGGTACCGGTCCGACGACCACAGCTCCGGCGATCGGTCGGGCAACGGCGGCTCGGGGCACGAGGCCGGCGAGGAGGGCGCCGGGGACGGCAAGGCGTTCCAGATCGAACTGGAACCGCTCAACGACTCCGGCGCCAAGGGCATGGCGATGCTCCACCTGGAAGGCAACAGGCTCACGGTCAAGATCGAGTCGCAGGGGCTCACGCCGGGGCAACCACACGCCCAGCACATCCACGGTGCCACCGACGGCCACGACTTCCACTGCCCCGACGGCAGCGACGACAAGGACGGCGACGGCATCGTCTCCACCACCGAGGGGGTTCCCGACTACGGCGACATCAACATCTCGCTGACGACCTCCGGCGACACCTCGCAGGACAGCGGTCTCGCCGTCGACCGCATGCCGGCCGCGGACGATCGGGGGAACCTCTCCTACGAGCGCACCATCGCCGTCTCCCAGGATGTCGCCGAGCACATCCAGGACCTGCACATCGTCCAGCACGGCATCGACCCGAACGGCAACAACGAGTACGACTTCGGCAAGGGCAAGAGCGAACTCGACGCCAAACTCCCCCAGGAGGCCACCGCCCCGGCCGACTGCGGCATCGTCGAGGGGGCGGCCATCGGCTCCGTACCGGTGGGCGGTGTCGAGACCGGCACCAGCGCGGACGACCCCGCGACGGGAACCCCGTCCCTGGTCGCCGTGGCCGGCGGCATCGCACTGCTCGGCGCGGCCGGTGTGATGACCGCGGCACGCCGACGTGCCGTCAGGGTCCGCACGTCGTCGTCCCGGCGGGAGGGCGTATGAGCGGCCGCGGACGTCGTACGAGGACCGGTTCGCGCCGTCCCCTTCTCCTCGTCGCCGGCACCGTCGTCGCCGTGACCGCGGCCGTCGTGCTGGTCGTCGGACTGTCACGGCAGGGCGAGGCACCGGTGCGCGCCGTGCCCCCCGCGCCGGTCCCGGCGAAGGGCAGCGGTACCGGCGGCACCGGCGCCCAGGGAGGTGACGCGGCGCAGGGCGAAAGCGGAGGGGCGCAGGAGTCGGGAGGCGGAGCGCAGCAGGTGCAGAGCCTCAAGGCGTCACCGCCGGAGCGGATCACCATCCCCTCCCTCGACGTCTCCTCGACCCTGGAACGGCTGGGGCGGGGCGCGGGCGGAGCGATGGAGACGCCTCGCGATCCGGACAAGGCGGGCTGGTACACCCCGGGCCCCACCCCGGGCTCCACCGGCCCTTCGGTCATCGCCGGGCACGTGACCTGGAACGGGGAACCGTCGGTCTTCTTCCGCCTGGGCAGGCTCAAGGCCGGGGAGAAGGTCGAGGTGACCCGCCGCGACGGCCGGACCGCGGAGTTCACGGTCGACCGGATCGAGCAGTACAGCAAGGACCGCTTCCCCACCCTGTCGGTGTACGGGAACGTGGACCGTGCGGCGCTGCGCCTCATCACCTGCGGCGGGAAGTTCTCCGAGGACGACCACCGCTACGCCGACAACGTCGTCGTCTATGCGTCCATGACGGGCAGTCACACATGACCGTACGGGCCAGGCTCCGCATCCGCGTTCGCGTTCGCGTTCGCGGGAGGGAGCCGGAGCCCGGGCGGTGACAGGGAGGCCGGAGGACCGTTTCGCGCCGGGCACCGCTGCCAGCGGGTGCGGCCCTCCGGAGCCGGTGCCATGGTGGTGACATGGACGTGACCACGCTCGATCACGAGCAGGAGATCGCGATGCGGACGCGTCGCCGGGACGGGTCCTGGTCGAGCCGTCCCATCTGGGTGGTCGTCGTCGACCAGGACGCGTACGTCCGCTCATACCGCGGCAGGGAGGGCGACTGGTACAAGCGCGCCCGCGCGGAGGGCAGCGCCGAGATCCAGGTCGGGAACGACGTGGTGCCCGTGGGACTGGAAGCCGTGCACGACGAGGCCCTCAACCGGCGCGTGTCGGAGGCGTACCGCGACAAGTACGCGAAGAGCGCTCCGGGGCCGACCGAGAGCATGATCGGCGCGGAGGCTCTGGAGACCACTCTGGTGCTCAGACTGGAGTGACGCACGTTTTCCCGGCCCCACGGAAGCCGGATCGCCGCTCACTGTTCTGCCAACCGCCGTGCCAGCCAGCGCAGTTGGGCTTCCTCGTGGTGCGGGCCGCCGCCTTCGTGCTCGTTGAAGGCGTAGACCTCGATCTGCTTGTCCTCGGCGGCGTAGTGGTTGAAGGCGGCGAACACCGTGGAGGGCGGACAGGTCTGGTCCTCCAGGGCGGTGGAGAAGAGGGCGGGTGCCCGGCCCCGGGCGGCGAAGTGCACCCCGTCGAAGTAGGACAGCGTACGGAAGACGTCGGCGATCCGGCCCCGGTGGGTCTTGAGGTAGCCGCCGATCTCCTTGTACGGCAGCCGGTCCGTGAGCGTCACCGCCCGTTCGAAGTGGCACAGGAACGGCACGTCGGGCGCGATCGCGGCCAGATCCGGTACGAGCCCTCCCACGGCCAGGGTGATGCCTCCTCCCTGGCTGGATCCGCGGGCGGCGGTCCGCGTCGCGTCCGCGAGGGGGTGGGAGCGGGCCGCCTCGACGGCACGCACGGCATCGGTGAAGACGCGGCGGTAGTAGTAGTCGTGCGGGTCGCCGACACCGCGGGTCATGAACCCGGGGAACGCCGGGCCTCCGCCCACCGGATCCGGAGTGTCACCGGGGCTCCACCCACTGCCCTGTCCGCGCGTGTCCATCACGAAGTGGGCGAAACCGGCCGAGGGCCAGAGGAGATGGGTGTGCGGCAGCCCGCGCCCACCGCCGTAGGAGACGAACTCGACCACGAGCGGCGGCGGTTCGCGCGCCCGGGCCGGGTGGAGGAACCATCCTTTTGACGGGCTGGCCGCCGAATCCGGCGAAGGTGACGTCGTACACCTCCACGGTGGTCAGCGGGGTGCGGACGGGTTCGAACCGGGCGTCGAGCTCACGGCTGCGCGCGTCGGCGAGCGTCTTCTCCCAGAAGAGGTCGAAGTCCTGGGGTTCGACGGTCTCCGGCCGGAAGTCGCGCAGCGCGTCGAGCGGAAGGTCGAACTGGGCCATGCGCACCCTTTCCCTGGCGGGGGACTTCCCTCGCGGGTGGGTCTTCCCTCGCGGGTGGGTCTTCCCTCGCGGGTGGGTCTTCCCTCGCGGGTGGGACTTCCCTCGCGGGCGGGACTTCCCTCGCAGGTGGGTCGACGATATCGGCGTCCGCAGCGTCTCATGCCGGACTGCCGCGCATGAAGGTCGCACATGGGTGCGCGGGTGCGCCGGGGGACCGCGCGTGGCTGCGCCGCGAGGGGGCCTGTGTGCCGTGCGCAGGAGCGGGCTGTGCGCAGAGGCAGGCCGAGCGGGGCCCGGTCCCGCCGGGGTTCTGGGGAGCGGCCACGGGCGCGTACGGGCTCGGGCGCGGCGCACCTGCCACCGGGCTGTGACGGCTGTGACGGCTGTGACCGGCTGTGGCGGAGCCCCGGCCGGGGGAAACCGGCCGGGGGCTCCGTCGGCGGCCGTACCGCGTCAAGCCAGAGCGGCCCGGGAGCCGGATCCGGGGCAGGCTGTGGCGCACACACCGGCGGCCGGCTGAGGCCGGGCGTGATCGTGTTCCTGCGGACCCGGAGGCTCCCGTCGTGCGGTCGGCAGCGCCATCACCGGCGGCATCAGCGCTATGGGGCCCAGGGCGGAGGGATCGAAGTCCGGCTCCGGTTCGTACGGCTGCGACGCATTCCGGAACTGCTGGTCGGTACCGGTGTCACGCATCAGTTTCAGCACCTGCCGGCTCACGCCGGAGACCTGGAAACGGACACCGGCTTCGGCTGCGGATTTTCGCGCCCCGATGAGCACGTTCAGTCCCGCGCAGTCGCAGAAAGCGACGCCGCTGAAATCGACGGTGAGGCTGCCGAGGGGCACCTTCAGACATTGGGCGAGCGCCAGACGAAGCTGTGGCGCGGTGGCGATGTCCAGTTCACCGTTCACCATCACCACTGCGGCCTGACCAGTCGTTTCGGTACACACCTCGAACGAGTAGGGGAGCTTCATCGCCTCCTCCTCCGAAATACCCGCGTCCAGGACTTTGACGCTTGGTGACCGTTCCGTTATCACCTGCGCACTTCGGACACCACATACTCAATCGGTGCGAGCATGACTGATCGTCCGTCCGTCGCATTTCTCATGTCAACCCTCGAATGCGACATCACTTAACGAACGCAGCAGAACATCGGTCCAGCAGAGCGTCGTTCCATGCGGGGGTGTGCGGGGGTGTGCAGCTGGGAGGCCCATTCGGGATGCGCAGCGGGGGACGGGAACACACGGGGGACCCGGTCCGGAGTGCGCCCGGACAGGACGGCAGCCGGGAACCGGTCGACGAACTCGGTCGAGGGGCTCCGGTCGGACGGTTCAGCTTGCGACGACGCGGCCGCCCATCCACCGCTGGTCGTCCCTCCCGACGGCAGGCCGCAGCACAACCTCGCTACCTGGGGAGTCGTCGCTGGGCGTGAGGGCGAAATCCAGGTCGATCCGCGGGTGGATGGCGCCGCTGCGGTCGATGAGGAAGATCAGGTTCTCTCCGTCACTGTCCTCGGCGGCTGAGCAGTCCCGGATCCCGACCCCCTCGTCGGTGTCTCCGCGGGAGTCCAGACAGAGGTCGGAGTCGGCGTACGACCGGAAAAGGCCGGTGTTCTCCGGACGCCACATCTGGGTCGGAGCGCCGGTGCAGGGCGCAGTGATGACGTCGGTGCCGTTCTCCGTGATCCCGTCCTCGATGTCCAGGCACTGGCCCGAACTGGCGTTGACCACTTGGAGGAAGTCGTCCGGCGGACGCGGGGCGGGAGAGGTCGGCGCGGGCTCGGACGGGGACGGTGTATGCGTGGGGCTGGGGCGCGCAGTCGTCTTCGTGGGCTTCGGTTCCGGTGCCGGCTTCTTCGGCGGCCGCGTGGTGCTGCTCGCGGTGGGCGGCGGGGACAGCGCGGTCATACTCGGCGACGCGGAAGGCTCGGCGGACGCCCGGGCGCCGCTGCCCGCAGGGGTGCTGTCATCGGAGTGCGGCACCAGCAGTGCGGTGCCGATGACGGCGCTCACCACGACCGCCGCTGCGACGAGGACCAGGGGCCGCGACTTCCACCACGATCCCTGGCGGCCCGCCCTGTCGGCTCCCGGCCCCTGCGGCGGGTCGGGGGCGGCGGGCTCGCCGGCGTTCGCGGCCGGTGGCGGTGTCCGCTCCAACACCGCCCCTGGTGCGAGCAGCCCGGTGACCGGCCCGGCGACCACGTACTCCGCGCCGCCCCAGCCGAGCAGTCCCTCGGCCAGGACGGTCCGTGGGTGCTCGGTCATCCGGATCAGCTCTTCGAGGATCAGCGTGCAGCCGGGACAACCGTCCAAGTGCCGTACGAGATCCTCGCTGCAGCGGCGGTCACCGGGCCGGGCGGCGGCCTCGATGATGCGGCGGTACCCCTGACACTTCGGGTCGTCGCTCCGCTTCAGATACGTCTGCAGATAGGCCTGACGCATCGCGTCCAGCGCCTTGGGCTTCTGCTCGGCCACGGCCGGTGCGGGGATGCCGATGCAGCGGGCGGTCTCGGTGTCGGGCTCGTCCTCCACCACCCCGTACCAGAGGACTCCCCTGATGCGCTCGGGCAGCCCGTAGAAGGCGGCGAGCATGGCGGAGGAGTCCTCGAGCCGCGGGTGCCGCTGTGCGGCCCCGTCCCGCCCGACGTCCTGGCGCTGCGCTGACGTTCTGCCGTGCGGCGGAGCTCCGCCCTCCGGGAAAGCGGTCTCGTCGATCCAGTCGGCGAAGCCGGACTCCAGCCGCACACGGCGGGCGCCGGACGCCCAGGTGGCCGCCACCCTCTGGACGAGCATCAGGAGGTGATGCCGCCACGTGCCCTCCGGCTCGATACCGCGGCAGGCTTCCTGCGCGGCCAGCCCGAAGGCCTGAGCGGCGAGCTGGTTGCCGGCGACCTGGTTCTCCCCGCACAGACGCGCGTATGCCAGGACCGCGGGTAGATGGCGGCGGCGGAGCTCCTGGGTGGCGGGGTAGGCGGTCGGGGCGCCGGCACGAATGCGCTCGGTCAGCTCCGCGTCCGGCACCCTGCCGTAGCTGCGGGTGTCGGCCTCGGAGCTGTGGTTGGTGCTGTGCAGCTCAGGCACCCTCTCGGTGGCTCGTTCCTGTGCCCCGCCCGGACGCCCTGCAGGGCTCCGCCGGTGTGTCCGTCACGTAACGGAGGAGCCCATAGTGATGCGAGTTACACGACGAGGAAAGGGGTTTCCCTCGGTAAGTAGGGTATTCACGAGGGAAGATGTGTTGATCCCCGTCATACGGGACCTGCACACGGGACCGCCATACGGGACCGTCTGCGGTGGCTCGGGAGGCCCCCTGGTCCGGAACCACTGAGCTGACACACGCCGAATCCGGCCGTCAACGCCGTCGGCCAGGGCCGTTCCGTCAGCCGTTCCCGACGGGCCTCTCGCGTACGACCTCCTCCGCCGGCTTGTCGTCGCGCAGCCCTTCGAAGCGCGGGTGACGCAGTTTCCCGTCCCCGGTCCACTCGGAGAAGGCGATCTCGGCCACGAGTTCGGGCCGGACCCAGTGCACGCCGCGCTCCCGGATGCGGCCGCCGGCAAAGGGCTGCTCCGGCACCTCCAGTTCGTCCAGGCGCGCCCGGAGCGCGACCAGGGTACGGCGGTCGTAGCCGGTGCCGACCTTGCCCGCGTACCGCAGTCGGCCGTCCTCGTACGCGCCGACCAGGAGCGCCCCGAACCCGATGCGGCTGCCTGCCGGTTCAGTGAAGCCGCCGATCACCATCTCCTGCCGCTGCCCGCACTTGAACTTCAGCCAGTCCCGTGACCGCTGCTGCACGTACCGGCTGTCCGCGCGCTTGGCGATGAGCCCTTCCCAGCCCCATCCGCACGCGCGGCGCAAATACTCCTCGCCCCGCCCGTCGCGGTGCGTGGTGAAGCGCAGTGGGGAGGAGAAGGTGAGTGCGCTGCGCAGCAGCGCCTTGCGGGTGCGGAGCGGCAGCCGGGTGACGTCGTAGCCGTTGAGCCAGAGCAGGTCGAAGAGGAAGTAGCGGACCGCAACGCCCGTGGCCAGGGCCGCCCGGGCGTTCTGGATGCCCATGCGCTGCTGGAGACGGGCGAAGCTCGTCCGGTTGCCTTCGAAGGCGACGATCTCGCCGTCGGCGACGAAGTCGCGGCACGTCTGCCGGGACAGGGCCTCGGCGACTTCGGGGTAGGTGGAGGAGAGCCGGAGGCCGCTGCGCGAGGCGAGGACCGCGCCGTCGGCGTCACGGACGGCCAGGCAGCGCTGGCCGTCGAGCTTGCGTTCGTAGAGCCATCGCGGGTCGGAGAAGGAGTCGCGGGTCAGCGTGGCCAGCATGGGGCGTACGGTCTGCGGCGTCGGCCGGTCGCCGCTGCGCAGCAGCCGCCGCTCCTCGACGCTCAGGTCGTCCAGTGGCCCGGTCATGGTCCCGTCCCTACCCTCCTGTCCGCGCCCTCCGGGGCGCGCGTCTCCGCACAGCTGCGCGGGTCGCTCTATCGCTGATGTCACCCCGCGCGGTCCGGCCGCCGTACCACCGGCCGAGCGACGTACGGGTGCCCCCGCGGAGAGCGGCGATGCCCGTGCGCCGCAACTCGCCACCCCCGTCCCGGGGCACCCACGAGTCACCCGTGTCCCGTACCGCCTTTTCCAGGCGTAGGGCCCGACAGTCGGGGCACCCGTTCGCCGCGTCCGTAGGCGAGGTGCGCAGAATCGCGTCGGAGGTTGGTCATGAGCGTGCGCGGCCGGCTCCAGCGCTGGCCGGTGTACCGGCAGTTCACCGGAGGCGACCTCCTGGGCAGAGGCGCCGCGGCGCGCTCCCCCGGCTCGGAACGGCTCTCGGCCCGCACCGGGACGGCCGACCGGGTGGTGAAGTCGATCTGCCCGTACTGCGCAGTCGGCTGCGGTCAGGACGTCTACGTCAAGGACGAGCGCGTCGTACAGATCGAGGGCGATCCCGACTCGCCCGTCAGCCGTGGGCGGCTCTGCCCGAAAGGGTCGGCAACAACGGCGGGGACGCCTCGCCGGGTGATGCCGCTTCCGGTTCCGGCGGCCCCGACGGGCCCGGCCCCTCCGACCGGAGCGGGGCGGCGGACGACTCACGCGCCCACGGTCGCCGCGCGACCGCCGGCCATACCGAGACCCACGGCTCCGGCGGCCCGCGGGCAGAGCCGGAGCCGGAGCGCGACGAGACCCTCCGGCACCCGCGGTGCGTGTACCAGGTCCTGGCGCGCCACTTCGCCCGATACACCCCGGAGTTGGTCGAGGACGTGTGCGGCATTCCGCGCGAGACGTTCCTCCAGGTCTGCGATGCGCTGACGTCCAGCTCGGGCCGCGACCGCACGAGCGCCTTCGTCTACGCCGTCGGCTGGACCCAGCACTCCGTCGGGGCGCAGTACATCCGGACGGCGAGCATCCTGCAGCTCCTGCTCGGCAACGTCGGACGATCCGGCGGCGGGATCCAGGCCCTGCGCGAGCACGCCAGCATCCAGGGCTCCAGCGACATTCCGACGCTGTTCAACATGTTGCCCGGCTACCTGCCCATGCCCCATGCGCACGCGCACGAAGACCTGGACGCGTTCGTGACGGCGAGCCGCACCGACAAGGGCTTCTGGGCCCCCATGCGCTCCTACCTCGTCAGTCTCCTCAAGGCCTACTACGGCGACGCCGCGACGGCGGAGAACGACTGCTGCTTCGACCACCTGCCCCGTCTGACCGGCTCGCACAGCACGTTCGAGACGGTCATGAACCAGCTCGACGGCGTCTGCAAGGGCTACTTCCTCATGGGAGAGAACCCGGCCGTCGGTTCCGCCAACACCCGCCTCCAGCGGCTGGGCATGGCACACCTCGACTGGCTCGTCGTCCGCGACTTCTCCCTCATCGAGTCGGCGACCTGGTGGCGGGACGGTCCGGAGATCGAGACCGGCGAGCTGAGGACGGAGGACATCGCGACCGAGGTCTTCTTCTTCCCCGCTGCTACGCACACGGAGAAGTCCGGCTCGTTCACCAACACCAATCGCTGGCTGCAGTGGCACCACGCGGCGGTCGAGCCCGACGGCGACGCGCGCAGCGATATGTGGTTCATGTACCACCTCGGGCAGCGCGTGCGGGAGAAGCTGCTCGGCTCCACGGACCCCATGGACCGGCCGGTGCTGGATCTGGCCTGGGACTACCCGGTCGAGGGCCCGCTGGAGGAGCCGGACGCGGAAGCCGTGCTGGCCGAGATCAACGGCAGGGGCCCGGACGGCTCGCCTCTCGGCGCGTACACCGAGCTGAAGGACGACGGCTCCACCTCGTGCGGCTGCTGGATCTACTGCGGTGTGTACGCGGACGGCGTCAACCAGGCGGCGCGCCGCAAGCCCCACACCGAACAGGACTGGGTGGCCGCCGAGTGGGCGTGGTCCTGGCCCGCGAACCGCCGCATACTCTACAACCGGGCGTCGGCGGCACCCGACGGAACCCCGTGGAGCCGGCGCAAGGCCTACGTGTGGTGGGACGCGCAGGCGGGCCGCTGGACCGGACACGACAATCCGGACTTCGTGCCCGATCGCGAGCCCTCGTACCGGCCGGGCCCGGGCGCGACCGGAACGGATGCGCTGCGCGGCGACGACCCGTTCATCATGCAGGCGGACGGGAAGGGCTGGCTGTACGCGCCCGAGGGCCTGACGGACGGCCCCATGCCGACGCACTACGAGCCTCAGGACTCTCCGTTCCCCAACGCGCTGTATCCCGGGCAGCCGCGCTCCCCCGTGCGGCAGGTGTTCTCGCGGGAAGGCAATCGCTACCACCCGAGCGGGGACGAGCCGGGCTCCGAGGTGTACCCGTACGTGGTCACCACCCACCGGCTGACCGAGCACTTCACCGCGGGCGGGATGAGCCGCTGGTCCCCCTATCTCTCCGAGCTGCAACCGGAGTTCTTCTGCGAGGTCTCTCCCCAACTGGCCGCCGAACGCGGACTGGAGAACGCCGGGTGGGCGACGGTGATCACTGCTCGGGGGGCGGTAGAGGCACGGGTCCTGGTCACGGACCGGGTGCCGCCGCTGTCCGTCCACGGACGCACCGTCCACCAGATCGGTCTGCCGTTCCACTGGGGGCCGGGCGGCCTCGCACGAGGCGACGCCGCGAACGAACTGGTCGCGATCGCCCTGGATCCGAACGTGCACATTCAGGAGGACAAGGCGCTCACCGCCGACATCCGCCCGGGGCGGCGCCCGCGCGGCGCCGACCTGCCGCGGCTGCTGGCGCAGTATCGCGAGCGGGCGGGGATCACGGAGGACACCGGGATGGGGGTCCGCACATGACGACCGAGGCGCGGCGACACGTGCTGCAGGAAGGACTGCTGTCCGGGCCCGAGCCCGACCCGGCCGGGGACGCGGGACACACGGATCACCCCGAGCGGGTGGGATTCTTCACGGACACCGCCGTGTGCATCGGCTGCAAGGCCTGCGAGGTGGCGTGCAAGGAGTGGAACGCCATTCCCGAGGACGGGCTGTCCTTCACCGGCATGTCGTACGACAACAGCGAGGGGCTGGGCGCCTCCACCTGGCGGCACGTCGCGTTCATCGAGCAGAGCGCGGTGAAGCTGCGGCCGGTGGACGCGGGCGGAGAGCCTGCGCCGGTATCCGGCGGCGAGCCTGCGCCGGCATCCGGCGAAGGGCCGGACGCGGCCGCGGGCGGGAACGAGCTGCGCTGGCTGATGTCCTCCGACGTGTGCAAGCACTGCACGCACGCGGCCTGTCTGGACGTCTGCCCCACAGGCTCGCTCTTCCGCACAGAGTTCGGCACGGTGGTCGTCCAGGAGGACATCTGCAACGGCTGCGGCTACTGCGTACCGGCGTGCCCGTACGGTGTGATCGAGCAACGCGAGGGCGACGGCCGGGCGTTCAAGTGCACCCTATGCTACGACCGGCTGGGCACGGGACAGGAGCCCGCGTGCGCCAAGGCATGTCCCACCGACTCCATTCAGTTCGGCCCGCTCGACGAACTGCGCGAGCGCGCGGCCCTGCGGGTGGACCAGTTGCACGAGGCGGGCGTGGAGGAGGCGCGCCTCTACGGGCACGATCCGGAGGACGGCGTCGGCGGTGACGGCGCGTTCTTCCTGCTGCTGGACGAGCCGGAGGTCTACGGGCTGCCGCCGGATCCCGTCGTGACCACCCGGGATCTGCCTCGGATGTGGCGGCACGCGGGCATGACTGCACTCTCCCTGGCCGGTGGAGTGGCGCTGGGCGGGGGCCGAGGGCCGGAAGGAGCGAAGGCGGCGGGGGCGTCGCGGGGAAGAACTGATGGTGCCGCGGGCGGACTTCACCACGTACTACGGCAGGCCGGTCATCAAGGAACCGGCGTGGAGGGCCCGGGACATCGCCGGGTACTTCTTCCTGGGCGGGCTCGCCGGGGCCGGTTCGGTGATGGCCGCCGGCGCCCATATCACCGGTCGCCGAGCGCTGCGCAGGGGGATGAAGGTGTCCTCGCTCGCGGCGGTGTCGCTCTCGGCCGCGGCACTGGTCCACGACCTGGGCAAGCCGTCGCGATTCGGCAACATGCTGCGCGTCGTCAAGCCGACCTCGCCGATGAGCATGGGCTCATGGCTCCTTGCGGGCTACGGCCCGGCGGCGGGCGCGGCCGTGATCAGTGAGTTGTCGGGGCGGCTGCCGCGGGCGGGTGCGGTGGCCACGGCAGCGTCGGCGGTCCTGGGATCCGGCGTGGCGACGTACACGGCCGTGCTCGCGGCGGACACCGCCGTCCCCGCATGGCACGAAGCCCACCGCGAACTGCCCTATCTCTTCGCGGCGTCGGCGACGGCGGCCGCTTCGGGCATGGCGCTCGTCCTGGCCCCACCGGCTGAGACCGGTCCGGCCCGGCGGTCGGGACTGGCGGGAGGCGCGGCGGAGCTGGCGCTGATCCGGCTGATCGAGCGCCGCCTCGGCGTGATCGGCGAGACCTATCGGCAGGGCGAGGCGCTCTTGCTGATGCGGGCCGCGGAGCTCCTGACGCTGGGTGGCGCGGTCGGCGCCGGCCTGCTGGGGAAGCGGAGCCGGGTGGCCGCGGCGGTGGGCGGTGCGGCACTGCTGGCGGGTTCGGCGTGCACCCGGTTCGGGGTCTTCCATGCCGGACTGGCCTCGGCCCGCGACCCGAAGTACACGGTGGTTCCGCAGCGCGAACGGCTGGAGCAGGCCCGGTCCTGAGCGTTGCGCGGGGAGTTCACCGCCGTACGACCGCCGATCCGCTTACCGGGACGCCGGTCCCGCCGAGCGAGGTCCCAGCCCGGTTGAACGCCAAACCACCCCGCGCCGCGCTGCGCCGATCCGGTGATCTCGGCCGCGCCCTGCACCGGGGATGTTCGGGGCGGCGCGAGGATCGTCCGATGAACCCTCCATCCGGCCGACCGTCGCCCCACCTCGACCCCAGCGAGGCGAACCAGGGGCAGTGCAAGGAATCGGAACGCGCCGCGACCGAACGGCGCAGCCGGCGCCGGGCCGCCCGCAGGGTGGTCGCCGGTCACGCCAAGGACCCCGAGGATCTGGCGTTCCTGCTGGAAGCTCTCGAACTGCAGCCGGACACCGACGGACGGGCGCCTCGGCCGGAGCACGGGGACAGCGCGGATGGTACGGACGCAACACGACCTGGAACGTGAAACGAACCACATCACCTGATTCGTCACGGTGAATGGGATCTGCATCACTTACCGGCGCCTCAGGGCGAATTTACGATCGCGGGCAATTCACCACCTTTGCCGATCCGCTGCCCCGTGCGCGGAAGCCGAGAGGACGCCACCGTGAGACAGCTGCCCAAGATGTCCAATTTCGACGAGAATCCCCACATATGCACTTGTGGTGAACTGGTGCCAGGCGACGTGCTCGTGGCCGACGGCGCCAACCGTTTCGCCGTACTCGATGCCTCCCCCGCGGACGAGGAACACGTCCGCCTGACACTGCGCGCCGTCCACGGAGGCCCCGACTTCCACGCGGTGCACCCCCGTACGGGCCCGGTCGAGGTTGCGGGTGAGCGCGTCGACCCGGAGTCCGTTCCGCTGATCGTCCCAACGGGACCTGGCGTGGACTTCCATGACGGTGACCACATGTCGGTGCTGGACGCCGCCCGGAGCCGGGCTGCGGAACGTCACTTCGTACGCCGTGACGGCGCGTGGCACGCCGAGACCGGCACCGACTGCCCGGGAGCCGGCACCCCGGAGCAGGACAGCGACGGCGGCACACCCCTCACGGACGACGAGATGCGGGCGCTCATGGCGCGCGACCCGCAGGCACTCGTCTGTCGGCTCGACCCGGTCCCCCGGCCACCGCGCGGCGGCCGGCGCGTCGTCGTCACCGGCGTTGGCGCGATCAGCCCGCTCGGCGGTGACGCCGCGGCCACCTGGCAGGGGCTTCTGGACGGCCGGAGCGGCGTACGACGGCTCGACGGCGAGGAGTTCGCGGACCTGGCGGTCGGCATCGCCGCGCCCTCCGCCGTAGAACCGAGCGAGCGCTTGCCACGCGCACGGGCCCGGGCCATGAGCCGTAGCGCCCAGTTCGCGGTGCTGGCCGCCCGCGAGGCATGGGCGGACGCGGGTTTCCAGCAGGACGAGGTGACCGAGGGGACGCTCGATGCCCGGCGCGTGGGCGTCTCCATCGGCACCATCATCGGCGGCGCGCCGGTGCTGGTCGACGCCGACCGCACCCTGGCGGACCGCGGCCCGCGTCATGTCTCCCCGCACACCGCGCCGATGATCGTGCCCAGCGGAGCCGCGGCGCAGGTGGCGATCGACACGGGGGCGCGCGCCGAGGCCCGTACGGTCGTGAGCGCGTGCGCCTCGGGAACGGAGGCCATCGGTCAGGCCATCGACCGCATACGGGACGGACACGCCGATGTGGTGGTCGCGGGCGGCACGGAGGCCGTGATCATTCCGGCCATCATGGCGTCCTTCGCTTCCATGCGGGCCCTCTCCCCCGGGACGGACGGCCCCGAGAAGGCGTCGCGCCCCTTCGACACCGCACGGGACGGTTTCGTGGTCGGCGAAGGCGCGGGGCTGCTGATCCTGGAGTCCGAGGACCACGCCCGCGCACGGGGCGCGCGCATCTACTGCGAGGCGGCGGGCTGGGGCGTCTCGGCCGATGCGTTCCACATGGCCGCACCGCGCCCCGACGGCGGCGGTGTGATCGATGCGCTGCACAAGGCCCTCGACGACGCCGGGGCCAAACCGGACGAAGTGATGCATGTCAACGCGCACGCAACCGCCACCGGCAGCGGCGACGCAGCCGAAGCGCTGGCGCTGCGGGCCGTGTTCGGCGAGCGGCCGGCCATGCCCGTCACCGCGCCGAAGGGTGCGATGGGGCACCTGCAGGGCGCGGCGGGCGGCGTGGAGGCGGTGGCCGCGGTCCTGACGCTGTATCACGGAGTCGTGCCGCCCACGGTCGGGTGCGAGGAGCCGGACGACTCCCTGGGCCTCGACGTGGTCACGGGCGCGCCGCGGCCCCTTCCGGAGTCGGGCGATGTCGCGCTGAGCAACTCCTTCGGGTTCGGAGGGCACAACGCCGTACTGGCCCTCCGCCGCGCCCGGGCGGCCTGATGTTCCCGACCCGGCGGAGGGAAGGCCGCCGGGGACACGGCTCCCGCATGACATAGCGAGCCCGTGCCGCGTGCGTGCCGCGTGCGTGCCGCGTGCGTGCCGCGTGCGTGCCGCGTGCGTGCCGCGTGCGTGCCGCGTGCGTGCCGCGTGTTCAACTCCGCGGGCCGCACCGGCGTTCCAGGTCATCGAAGTTCGACCAGGTCAAGGTGCTGGAGTCGTCCCGCCGTCCCGGGTCGCCCCGGCCTCGTTGCCCACGGCCGGCAGGCAACCATGCTGGTGTCGCTGCGCCGCTACGGGGGAGCGGCGCAGCGACACCGGCCATCGCAACGCGGGAGCTCCCGGACATCACGGCCGAGTGGCGTGACTACGGCGAGCTCGCGCTGTCGGGGAGGGCGAGCGGGTGCAGGCATCCACACAGCTCGAACCCCGGGCGCGTCCGACGTCCCTGCGTTCTCGGTCGGGCACCACGGCCGGTCGGTCACGTCGTGCAGCGGGGACGGATGGACACGTGCGACGACACCCGTTGGAGGCGTATCCGCGCACCACCCGCCCGGCGGTGGATGAGCTCCGGTGAACGGCCCGCTGGTCCCGGGCGCCTCAGATGCTGATGCCCCTGGCACGCAGATACGCCAGCGGGTCGGCGTCCGAGCCGTAGCCGGGCCCGGTCCGCACTTCGAAGTGCAGGTGCGGACCGGTGACGTTTCCGGTCGAACCCGACCTGCCAATGCGCTGCCCGCCGTTCACCGGCTGGCCCGCGCGGACGGAGAGCGCCGAAAGGTGCGCGTACTGGCTGTACTTGCCGTCCGCATGCCGGATCACGACCTGGTAGCCGTAGGCGCCGCCCCACCCTGCCTCCACCACCTTCCCGGTGGCGACCGCGCGTACGGCCGTGCCTGTCGGGACAGGGAAGTCGACGCCCGTGTGGTAGCCGCTCGACCAGCTCGATCCGGGGGCGTGGTACGGGGTGCCGATCGCGGTGTTCGCGACCGGGCTGGAGAAGCCGGAGGCGGCGGACCCGGCCGACGACGCCTTCTGTTCGGACCGCTGCGTCCGTTCCTTCCGTTCGGACCGCTGCGTCCGTTCCTTGCGTTCGGTGCCCTGCGACTGATGCTTCCGGGACTCCTCATGCGCCTTGCGGGACTGCTTCCCGGGCTGCTGTCCCTGCCGCTCCGTCCTCTGCGGCTTCGCGGTCTTCTCCGCCTGCCCAGCCTGATCGGTCCGTTGCGCGGGGCCGGCCTTCCGGCCGATGACGAGCTTCTGCCCGGGGATGATGAGGTCCGGATCGTCGCCGATGACGCGGCGGTTGTCCTCGTAGATCCGCTCCCAGCCGCCGTCCACGTCGCGCACGCGCGCTATGGCGAAGAGGGTGTCGCCACTGACCACGGTGTACGACTCGGGTCTGATGCGGTCCGGGCGGCTCTCGGCCGACGCCATCCGCGAGACCTGCGGCTCCGTATGAGCGGTGGTGGGCGGGGTTTCGCTCCCGCGCGACAGTCCGGCATTGCCCGAGCAGGCGGGCCAGGCCCCGGGCCCCTGTCCGAAGCGGACCTTCTCGGCCACGGCGATCTGCTGGTCCTTCGTGGCGAGGTCGGCGCGCGGCGCGTAGGCCGTACCGCCGTACTCCTCCCACGTGGATTGGGTGAACTGCAGCCCGCCGTAAAAGCCGTTGCCGGTGTTGATGCTCCAGTCGCCGGTGCTCTCGCACTCCGCGACCTTGTCCCAGGTGTCGACGGGCGCGGCCTCGGCACTTGGGACGCCGACTAACGGCAGGGCTATCCCCGCGCCGCCTGCGGTGACCGTGAGAGATGCCTGCGAGATGCGGTTCGGCTGGTACCTGCGATGACGGCCGTGTGCGGGCATGGGCGTTTTCCTCTCCAGCTGCGGGGCGCGCCAAGATTAAGGCGGGTATTCCATGGGCCACAAGAGAGCCTCGTTTACTGGAAGATCGGAATCCGGAACGCTGGACGGAATCGCTGTCATGCCACAGCCATGAATAGTCACTTCCGTTTTACTGGACAGGACACGGACAACAATTGCGGAGGAACCCATGCCGAATCCCGTCCCTTCGGTCGCCGAACTCACCGCTCTCTACGGCCTGGAGCCACTGCCCCTGGAAGGCGGTCTCTTCCGACAGACATGGGCGGGCCCGGGAGAACCCGGCGGACATCCCTCGGGTACGGCGATCCTCTTCCTGATGGCGGCCAAAAGCGATCTCTTCTCGGCCATGCACCGGCTGCCCCGCGACGAGGTCTGGCACTTCTACCTGGGGGATCCGGTGGAGCTGCTGCTCCTCGAGCCCGGCGGCGCATCGCGGGTCGAGCCGCTCGGCCAGGACGTCATGGCCGGTCAGCACGTCCAGTTCACCGTCCCGGGCGGTACGTGGATGGGTGCCCGGGTGCGCGCCGGCGGCAGCCACGCGCTCATCGGATGCACCCTCGCCCCGGGCTTCCTCCCCTCCGACTACGAGGGCGGCGACGCGGACGAACTGGCCGCGCGCTACCCGGAACACTCCGGGATGATCCGGGCGTTGTGCCGGGGCGCGTGACCGCTCCCGGACAGCGCGGCGCGTAGCCGCCGTCCCGGTCGCGGCGACACGTCCAAGGGCGACACGACCAAGGCGACTCAACAGAAGCCGCGCAACAGAAGCGAGGTGCCGGTCCCCCGTCGTCACGGGGAACCGGCACCTCATCGAGTCAGGAGGGAAGACTCCGTAGCCGTTCGAGTCGTACGAGCGTCAGATCTTGACGCCGTGGTCACGCAGGTAGGCGACCGGGTCGATGTCCGAGCCGTAGTCCGGGCCGGTGCGGACCTCGAAGTGGAGGTGCGGACCGGAGGAGTTGCCCGTGGAGCCGGACAGGCCGATCTGATGGCCGCCGGTCACGGACTGACCCGCCGAGACGGACAGCGAGGACAGGTGGGCGTACTGGCTGTACTTGCCGTCCGCGTGGCGGATGACGACCTGGTTGCCGTACGAGCCGCCCCAGCCCGCGGACACGACCTCACCGGCGCCGATCGACTTCACCGTCGTACCCGTGGGCACGGGGAAGTCCGCGCCCGTGTGGTAGCCGCTGGACCAGGCGGAGCCCGCCTGGTGGTACGGGGTGCCGAGCGTGAGGTTGTCCACCGGGGCGCTGAAGCCGTCGGCGCTCTTGCCGGCGGCGGGCTTGGCGGCCGGCCTGGCGGTCGGCTTCGGGGCCTTGGGCGCGGCGTGCTTCGAGCCCTGCTTCTTCCAGCCCTCGTGCTTCTGCCCGGCCTCGGCCTTACCGCCGCCGAGGCTGAGCTTCTGGCCCGGGTGGATCAGGTTCGGGTTCTCGCCGACGACCTGGCGGTTGTCCTGGTAGACGCGCTTCCAGCCACCGTCGATCTGCTTGGACGTGGCGATCTTGTAGAGCGAGTCGCCCTTGACGACCGTGTACGCCTCGGTCTTGCCGTGGCGCTTGTCGTCGCGGTCGGCGCGGTCCTTGGCGGGGGCGGCCTTGGTCTCGGCCTTCCCACCGGTGGCGGGGGCCTCGGGGGCCGGACCACCCTTGGCCAGACCGGCCTTGGGGCCGCAGACCGGCCAGGCGCCGGGGCCCTGGCCCTCGAGCACCTTCTCGGCGACGGCTATCTGCTCGGCCTTGGTCGCGTGGTCGGCGCGGTCGGCGTACTTGGCGCCGCCGAAGGCGTCCCACGTGCTCTGGGTGAACTGCAGGCCTCCGAAGAAGCCATTGCCGGTGTTGATGCTCCAGTTGCCGTTGCTCTCGCACTCGGCGACCTTGTCCCAGGTGCTGACCGAAGCGGCGTTCGCGCTGCCCGCGCCGACGAAGGACAGGCCGATACCGGCACCGCCAGCGGCGGCGACGAACGTGGCGCGAGTAATCCGATTGGGCTTGAAGCGGCGGTGACGTCCGCGTGCAGACATAGGGTGCTTCCTCTCCTACGCCTGCGAGGTGAGCTGTCGGGTTCGGGCTGGAGTTGCCCGGCCGCGCCCTGAGCGCTATGAGCGCTGCGGCACGTCTTCACCCCTAGCCGGACCACGCCGATCGCGGTACGGCACTTACCTTGGTTCCCCCGCTCCTGCCGTGGGTGCGTTGTCGTTTCTCCCCCCACCGGCGGCAGGACTCGGCGCTCCGGCAGATGGGCGCCCGCCCTTTCCGTGGACAGGCAGCGGAAAAATAAACACATTCATTTCTTCGCCACAAGTGCCCTGCAATTGTCTGAATCGCCGGGGGACAGATCGACTTGCATTTGGGTCACGCTACGCTGCCGATCCTTGCCCCACAGCAAAGGCGATTACTACCGAACGACTCTCACGGAGGGCAGGGGGTAACCAAGTCGAAGGAATTTGGCCTCTTCGAGTGCGCGAGGTCACATTCACGGCGAGGCATCTGTGAGATGGGTCACCGGGCAGCCAATTGTCCGTTTTATGGGTTGAATTCGCCTTTGCTGCATTGCGGACATGAAACGACCCTTTGACGCATCGGAGGCTATCCGGCGAAACGGATGATTCTGGACCAAGCACCCGAGGCGTTTCCCGGCACCCGCCCCATTCGCGCATATCGTGAGCAGCCCCGATCGCGGAACGTGCGGAGTCGCAGTGCAGAGAACGGACGAGTTGACGGGCCCCCGCGCTCCGGTGCCGCATGCAGCCGGTGCGAGGACCACACCCGAGGCCCCGGGTCGCACAAGCCCTCGCCGGCTCCCGTGGCCGATCGTCACCGTCCTGGGGCTCGGACTCGCCCTCGCGGCCGCGGTCGTCACCGGCGCGATCGGGCAGCCCGACCCCGGCGCCGTCGGCGCCTGGCGTACGGTCTGCGTCGCGATCGTGGTGCAGGCCCTGCCGTTCCTGCTGCTCGGCACGGTCATCTCAGGGGCCATCAACGCGTTCGTGCCCGCGCGGGCCCTCACCCGGGCGCTGCCGAAGCGGCCGGCGCTCGCGGTCCCCGTGGCCAGCGCAGCCGGAGTCGTCCTGCCGGGGTGCGAGTGCGCGTCCGTACCGGTGGCGGGAAGCCTGATCCGGCGTGGAGTCACGCCCGCGGCCGCGTTCGCCTTCCTCCTCTCGGCCCCCGCTGTGAACCCGATCGTGCTCGCGTCCACGGCCGTCGCCTTTCCCGGCGCGCCCGGGATGGTGGCGGCCAGGCTGCTCGCCTCGCTGGTCACCTCGGCCGCGATGGGCTGGCTGTGGATCCGCCTCGGACGGGAGGAGTGGCTGCGGCTGCCGGCCCACCGCACGGGACACAGCCCTGGCCACAGCCGGTGGGAGGAGTTCCGGCTGGGCTTCCAGCACGACCTCCTGCACGCCGGCGGGTTTCTGGTGCTGGGGGCGATGGCGGCGGCGACGTTCAACGTCGCCGTCCCACGCTCGGTCCTGGACACCTTCACCGGATCGCCCTGGCTCTCGGTGGCCTTCCTCGCCGCACTGGCGATCGTGCTCGCCGTCTGCTCGGAGGCGGACGCCTTCGTCGCCGCCTCCCTCACCGGCTTCTCCCCCACCGCACGGCTGGCGTTCATGGTCGTCGGGCCGATGGTGGACGTGAAGCTCATCGCCCTGCAGTCGGGCACCTTCGGACGCGGCTTCGCCGTCCGGTTCCCGGCGGCGACCGCACTGATGGCCGTCGCCTGCAGCGCTCTGGTCGGGTGGTTGATGCTATGAGGCGCAATGTCCAGATTCTTCTGCTTCTGCTTTCGGGCGCCGGGCTGTTGCACATCGCGCTCCTCAGCGACGTGTATCTGCGGTACGTGAAGGAGGGGCTGCGGCCGCCGCTGATCGTCTCGGGCGTGCTGCTGGTCGCCCTGGGCATGGTGGGCGCGGCGCGGGACGGCTTCCCCTTCGCCAGACCCACCACCTTCGCCAAGCCCACCGCCGAGCCTGCCGTTCGAGCGGCTGCAGGACCCGCGCGAGCGGACCACGGACAGGAACGCGGGCACGGGCGCGAAGGCGGGCACGGGCACGAAGGCAGCCACGGACACGACGGCGGACAGGCGCGCGAAGACAGCCACGGACACGACGGCGGACAGGCGCACGAAGACAGCCACGGACACGACGGCGGGCAGGCGCGCGAAAGCAGGCATGAACACGGGCACGACCACAGCCGTGGCCCCAAGGTCGCCTGGCTGTTGTTCTTCCCCGCCATCAGCCTGCTCTTCTTCACGCCTCCCGCGCTCGGCTCGTACACCGCGGCACGGGACGGCGATACGGCGACGGCTTCGAGGGGGTCCAGCTTCGCCCGGCTGCCCGACACCTCACCCCTGGTGATGCCGCTGTCGGACTTCAGCTCGCGCGCCCGCAGGGACGGCTCCCGGAGCCTTGACGGCCGTACGGTCGCGATGACCGGATTCGTCACCCCGGGGCAGGGTGGTGGCTGGTACCTGACCCGCCTGTCGCTGAGCTGCTGCGCCGCGGATTCCCAGGCGGTCAAGGTCCGCGTGTTCGGCGCCCCTCCCCCGCCCGCCGACTCCTGGGTCACCGTCACCGGCACTTGGCACCCAGTGGGCGCGATCGGGACGCCGTCCGCCACAGCGGCACTGGACGCTGACGGCGTACGGCACGCCGCCCGGCCGGCGAACCCGTACGCGGACGCCCCGCCGCCCAGGGCCTGACCGTCCGGCCGCCCAGGTCCCGGTTCACGAACCCGGCCCCGTACACGTACGGCCGCCCGCCCAGGTGACGGTCGGGCCCTGGGCGGTGGCCCCTCGGCGCGACCGGCGCCGGTTCAGCGGATGGGCATTCCCGAGAGGGTGCGGGCAATCACCAGACGCTGGATCTCGCTCGTCCCTTCAAAAATGGTGTAAATCGCAGCATCCCGGTGCATACGCTCCACCGGGTACTCCCGTGTGAAGCCATTGCCGCCCAGGATCTGCAAGGCCTGCGCGGTGACCTTCTTCGCCGTCTCGCTCGCGAACAGCTTCGACATCGAGCCCTCGGCCGCCGTGAACGGCTGGCCGGTGGTCGCCATCCAGGATGCCCGCCACACCAACAGGCGGGCGGCGTCGATCTGGGTGCGCATGTCGGCGAGCTGGAAGGCGACGCCCTGGTTGTCGATGATGGGGCGCCCGAACTGGGTCCGGGTCTTGGCGTATTCGAGGGCCTCCTCGTATGCGGCGCGGGCCGTGCCCACCGCCATGGCGCCCACCGCGGGCCGGGAGGCCTCGAAGGTGGCCATCGCCGCATTCTTCAGACGCTCGCCGCCGGACTTCACGCGTTCGCGGGCGCGCGCGAGCCGCTCGTCGAGCTCGTCCTTGCCACCCAGCAGACAGCCCCCCGGGACCCGTACGTCCTCGAGGACGACCTCGGCCGTGTGGGAGGCGCGGATGCCGTGCTTCTTGAATTTCTGCCCCTGGGAGAGACCGGGGGTCTCCGGCGGGACGATGAACGAGGCGTGCCCCTTGGACCCCAGGTCCGGGTCGACGACCGCCACCACGACGTGGACGTTGGCGATTCCGCCGTTGGTCGCCCAGGTCTTGGTGCCGTTGAGCACCCACTCGTCCTTGGCCTCGTCGTAGACGGCGCGAGTGCGCATGGAGGCCACATCGGATCCGGCGTCGGGCTCGGAGGAGCAGAAGGCCGCGACCTTGACGTCGTCCGGGTCGCCGTACATCTGCGGGATCCAGGTGCCGATCTGTTCCTCGGTGCCGTTGGCCAGCACGCCGACGGCCGCGAGTCCGGTGCCCACGATGGACAGGCCGATGCCCGCGTCGCCCCAGAACAGCTCCTCCATGGCCATGGGGATGCCGAGGCCGGTGGGGTCGAAGTACTGCTGGGCGTAGAAGTCGAGGGAGTACAGGCCGATCTTGGCGGCTTCCTGGATGACGGGCCAGGGGGTCTCTTCGCGTTCGTCCCACTCGGCCGCGGCCGGGCGCATCACATCCGCGGCAAAGCCGTGGACCCAGTCCCGGACCGCCTTCTGCTCGTCGTCGAGTTCGAGCCTGAACTCAGCCATTGCCCCTCCACCTGCGAGTTACTTGCGGTAACCACAGTCTGTTACCGGTCAGTAAGCACTGTCAACTCCTCGCTCCCGATCAGTTCGCGCACCTGGCCAGGTGTTACGTTGCGGGCACGAGCACGCGCACGGGCGGGGAGACACCTCATGGAGACCAGTCAGCGGGAAGACCAGCAGCGCGCAGCGGAGCGGCGCCGCAAGGAACTGCTGGAGGCCGCGGACCGTGTGGTGCTGCGCGACGGACCCGGAGCGTCCATGAACGCCATCGCCGCCGAGGCCGGCATCACCAAGCCGATCCTCTACCGCCACTTCGGCGACAAAGGCGGGCTCTACCGCGCCCTCGCCGTACGGCACACGGACGCCCTGCTCGCCGGACTCCGCGCCGCTCTCGACGCGCCGTCCGACCGCCGGGACCGGGTGGAGCGGACTCTCGACACCTATCTCTCCGCCATCGAGGCCCGCCCCCAGGTCTACCGCTTCCTGATGCACCCGTCGGACGACGCCCAGACCGGCGAGCAGGGCTTCGACGTCGGCCGCCACTCCGCGCCGCTGCTGCGCCGCATGGGAGAGGAACTGGCGCAGGTCATCGCGGAGCGGGTCGACCTCGGCCCCGGCAGCGACGAGCTGGCGCGGGTCTGGGGCCACGGCATCGTCGGCATGATGCACGCGGCGGGCGACTGGTGGCTGCGCGAACGCCCCTGCTCCCGCGCCCAGTTGGTGCGTCATCTGGCCGATCTGCTGTGGGGCCGGCTGGCTGCGGCGGGCGACCGCGTGGGCGGGCCCGGCTTCTGAGGCCCCCGCTTCCGAAGCCCCACCTTCCGAGACGGAATCTTCCGGGGCCCGCCTTCCGAGGCGGAGCCTTCCGAGGCCCCCGCTTCCTGAGCCTCCGCTTCCGAGGCGGAGCGCCCGTGCGGCGAGCCGCTGCCCACCAAGCGGCGCCGTTGCGGTGCATGGCCTACGAGTCGCGCGTCCGCGCTCCCCGCCCCAGCCCCCGAGACCGGCCTACGACGCCGAGGCCTGCCCCGCCCACGGTGCACGCCGTGCCGCCCGCAGCGCCCGGCGCCTGCGCAGCCCGGTCAGGCGGTCGGTGTAGACCTTCCCGTCCAGATGGTCCGTCTCGTGCTGCAGGCAGCGCGCGAAGAAGCCGGTGCCCTCGATACGGACCGGCGCACCCGTACGGTCGAACCCCTCGACCACGGCCCGGTCGAAGCGCCGCGTCCCCGCCTCGACACCGGGGAGGGACAGGCATCCCTCCGGCCCCCTGAGGGTCACGCCGCCGGTCTCGACGAGCCGCGGGTTCACCACGTGCCCGAGATGGCGGCGGTCCTCGTCGTCGGGACAGTCGTAGACGAACACCCGCAGCGGCAGCCCGACCTGGTTCGCCGCGAGGCCCACCCCCTGGGCGGCGTACATGGTCGCGAACAGGTCCTCGACGAGCTGGGCGAGCGCCCCGTCGAAGGCGGTGATCTCCCCGCAGGGGGCGTGCAGCACCGGATCCCCGAGCAGCCGCATGGGCCGTACGAGTCCGGAACTGCCGGGAATGACACTGTGTCGCACGGGCCAAGCGTACGGTCCCGGGCGGGACCGGCAGGTCGGGCGCGGGGTTGTGGTTCGGGCCCGAGGGCGGATCTCGATAGGCTGATCCCCGAACGGAGCCTCCCGGTCGGCGAATCGGCGCGGGGGGCGTTCCACCGACGGACCGGGGGCGGGCGCGGCACCGGATGCAAGGAGGAACCAGGACGATGACGGACAACTCGGAGCCGCTGTCCCCGCGGGCCAAGCTGGCCGTGACGGCCGGCAGAGCCGCAGCGGCAGTCTCACGGGCGGCGGGCCGCGGCAGCGGATCGGTGATCGGCGGACGGGTGGCCCTCAAGCTCGACCCCGACCTCCTGGCCCGCCTGGCCCGGCATCTGGATGTCGTCCTGGTCTCGGCGACCAACGGCAAGACCACCACGACGCGGCTGATCGCCGAGGCGCTCCGGGCGAGCGGCCCGGTCGTCTCCAACGCGCTGGGCGCGAACATGCCCGCGGGCATCACCTCCGCCCTCGCCGGAGGCTCCGACGCCCGGTACGGCGTGATCGAGGTCGACGAGAAGTACCTGGCCGGGGTCGCGGGGGACGTCACGCCGAAGGCCATCGCCCTGCTCAATCTCTCCCGCGACCAGCTCGACCGTGCCGCCGAGACCCGCATGCTGGCCGAGAGGTGGCGCGAGGGCCTGTCCGGCACGAAGGCCACGGTCGTCGCCAACTGCGACGACCCGCTCGTCGTCTGGGCCGCCTCGTCCTCCCCCAACGTGGTCTGGGTAGCCGCGGGCCAGGAGTGGAAGGACGACGCCTGGTCCTGCCCGTCCTGCGGCGGCGTTCTGCAGCGCCCCGGCGACGACTGGATGTGCGGCGACTGCGGCTTCCGCCGCCCCGTCCCGACCTGGGCCCTGAACGGCGACCACGTCCTGGATCCGCACGGCTCCGCATGGCCGATCCGCCTCCAGCTTCCGGGGCGGGCGAACCGGGCGAACGCCACGACCTCCGCCGCCGTGGCCGCGACCTTCGGGGTGCCGCCCCAGGTGGCGCTGGAGCGCATGTACCAGGTGCAGGCGGTGGCCGGACGCTACGACGTCGTCACCTTCGAGGGCCGAGAACTGCGGCTGCTGCTGGCGAAGAACCCGGCCGGCTGGCTCGAGACCTTCTCGCTGATCGACCCCCCGCCCACGCCCGTGATCCTCTCGGTGAACGCGCGCGGCGCCGACGGGACGGACACGTCCTGGCTGTGGGACGTGGACTACACCCGGCTGGCCGGGCACCCGATCTGCGTCATCGGCGACCGCAGGCTGGACCTCGCGGTGCGGCTGGAGGTCGCGGGCCTCGACTTCCGTGTGTGCGACACCCTCGACGAGGCCGTACGGCTCTGCCCGCCCGGCCGGATCGAGACGATCGCCAACTACACGGCGTTCCAGGACCTGCGCCGCCGAGTAGGCAACTGACCGGACCCGAACGAGACTTGGACAAGGACGAGCGAGCATGAGCGAGACCAGTCTGCGCCTGGTGTGGGTCTACCCCGACCTGCTGAGCACGTACGGCGACCAGGGCAACGCCCTGGTGGTGGAGCGGCGGGCCCGGCAGCGGGGCCTGACGGTGTCCCGTGTCGACGTGCGCTCCGACCAGCCACTGCCCACCTCCGGCGACATCTATCTGATCGGCGGCGGCGAGGACCGGCCGCAGCGGCTGGCGGCCGAGCGGCTGCGCCGCGACGGCGGGCTGAACCGCGCGGTCGCCAACGGCGCGATTCTCTTCTCCGTCTGCGCCGGCTACCAGATCCTGGGCCACGAGTTCATCAACGACCTCGGCGAGCGCGAGCCCGGTCTCGGACTGCTGGACGTGGTGAGCACCCGCGGCGAGGGTGCCCGCTGCGTCGGTGACGTCCTGGCGGACATCGATCCGGAACTCAACCTGGCGCCGCTGACCGGCTTCGAGAACCACCAGGGCATCACGCACCTCGGTCCGACCGCGCGCCCCTTCGCCAAGGTCCGGTTCGGCAACGGCAACGGCACCGGCGACGGCTTCGAGGGCGCCTACCACGACACCGTCTTCGGCACGTACATGCACGGCCCCGTACTGGCCCGCAATCCGCAGATCGCGGATCTGCTGCTGAAGCTGGCCCTGGACGTGAACGCCCTGCCACCGGTCGACGACCGCTGGTACGAGGCGCTGCGCCAGGAGCGGATCGCCGCCGCGACTCAGCCCGCCTGACCCGTTCGTCACCCCGTTCGTCACTCGGGACACCGGCCGCCAGGACTGCGGGCCCGGCGCGCCGGATCATGTTCTGCGGGCGCACGCCTTCTCGGGGCGCACGCCTTTCTCGGGGGCGCGCGTCCCCGGCGCGTACGAGGAGCCACGGGCGCATACGACGGGCCACAGGCGCGTACGAGCGTCCGGGCGCGCGCACTGCTGCCTGCGAGCCGCCGACCGCACGTACGGTCCGTCCCGCGCCGTCCCGACTGATGGGCTTCCGTCCCGCCTGGTGGACGGAGTGCGCGTGCCCCGCCGCGCGCCGATAAGGTTGCTGCCGCTTGTAGAGTTGAGCGAGTCCAGCCGGACGAGGGGGTCCGGCCGCCGGCACCAGACGTTCCCAGAGGTATTTCGAGCAATGCGCATTGGTGTGCTCACATCCGGCGGCGACTGCCCCGGTCTGAACGCCGTCATCCGCTCCGTGGTGCACCGCGCCGTGGCGGACCACGGCGACGACGTCATCGGCTTCCACGACGGATGGAAGGGCCTCCTGGAGGGCGACTATCGGAAGCTCGACCTCGATGCCGTGGGCGGCATCCTGGCACGGGGCGGCACCATCCTCGGCTCGTCCCGGGTGCAGCCCGCGCACCTGCGTGACGGCGTGGAGCGGGCCAAGGGGCACGTCGCGGAGCTGGGACTCGACGCGATCATCCCGATCGGCGGAGAAGGCACCCTCAAGGCGGCGCGGATGCTGTCCGACGCCGGACTGCCGATCGTCGGCGTGCCGAAGACGATCGACAACGACATCGCCTCGACTGATGTGACCTTCGGCTTCGATACCGCCGTGGGCGTCGCGACCGAGGCCCTGGACCGGCTGAAGACCACCGCCGAGTCGCACCAGCGCGTCCTGATCGTCGAGGTCATGGGCCGCCACACCGGCTGGATCGCGCTGCATTCGGGCATGGCGGCCGGTGCGCACGCCATCGTCGTCCCCGAGCGGCCCTTCGACATCGGCGAGTTGACGGAGCTGGTCGGCAAGCGCTTCTCCGCGGGCAAGAAGTTCGCGATCGTCGTGGTCGCCGAGGGCGCCAAGCCCCGCGAGGGCTCCATGCAGTTCGACGAGGGCGGCAAGGACATCTACGGACACGAGCGGTTCGCCGGCGTTGCCCGTCAGCTCTCCGTCGAACTCGAGGAGCGCCTGGGCAAGGAAGCCCGCCCGGTGATCCTCGGCCATGTGCAGCGCGGCGGCACACCCACCGCGTACGACAGGGTGCTCGCCACACGCTTCGGCTGGCACGCCGTGGAGGCCGCGCACCGCGGCGACTTCGGGATGATGACCGCCCTGCGCGGCACCGAGATCACGCTCGTGGCGCTCGCCGAAGCGGTGGAGAACCTCAAGACCGTCCCGGCCGAGCGCTACATCGAGGCCGAGTGCGTGCTGTGACCCGCCGCGCCCCGAACTGACCCGGTGGCGCGACGAACCGGAGCACCGCAGATGCACCGCAGATGCACCGCAGATGCACCGCAGATGCACCGCAGATGCACCGCAGATGCACCGCAGATGCACCGCAGATGCACCGCC
>NZ_JBFAYQ010000020.1:73313-123716 GCF_040681345.1 Streptomyces sp. NPDC051776
GCACCGCAGATGCACCGCAGATGCACCGCAGATGCACCGCAGATGCACCGCAGATGCACCGCAGATGCACCGCAGATGCACCGCAGATGCACCGCCCCCGGCCGGAGCCCCGGCCGGGGGCGGTTCTACTCTGGGGCGGACGCATCGGCGCGAAACAGGAGCGAGTGGATGGATCACGGCGGGCACGGCATGACGATGGATCTGCCGCCGTTCACGCTGGGGCGGGGCCTTGCGTTCACCGGAGAGCCGTTCTTCCTGGTCGGTTCTCTGCTCGCGCTCGGTCTGTACGGGTGGGCGGTCGTCAGGCTGCGGCGGCGCGGTGACGCCTGGCCGGCGGGCCGTACAGTCTCGTTCGTCCTCGGAGTGCTCACGATCGCCGTAGTGATGTGCACCGCGCTCAACGACTACGGCATGGTCATGTTCAGCGTGCACATGGTGCAGCACATGGTGATCAGCATGCTGTCGCCGATCCTGCTGCTCCTGGGCGCACCCATCACGCTGGCCCTCCGGGCCCTGCCGTCGGCGCCGCGGGGACGCAAGGGACCGCGCGAGCTGCTGGTGGCCCTGCTGCACAGCAGGTACGTCCGGGTCGTCTCCCATCCGGCCTTCACCATCCCGCTGTTCATCGCCAGCCTCTACGCGCTCTACTTCACCCGGCTCTTCGACCTCCTCATGGGCAGCAAGCCGGGGCACATCGCGATGATGGTGCACTTTCTCGCCGTGGGACTCGCCTTCTTCTGGCCGATCATGGGCGTGGACCCCGGCCCGCACCGCCCGGGGTACGTGATGCGGATGCTGGAGCTCTTCTCCGGGATGCCGTTCCACGCCTTCTTCGGGATCGCGCTGATGATGGCGACCTCGCCAATGGTGGGCACCTACGAGCACCCTCCGGCGTCGCTGGGCATCGACGCCCTGGACGATCAGCAGTGGGCCGGCGGCATCGCCTGGGCCTTCAGCGAGATCCCGTCCGTGGTGGTGCTGGTGGCGCTGGTGTTCCAGTGGTATCAGTCCGAGCAGCGGCAGGCGCGGCGCAAGGACCGGGCCGCGGACCGGGACGGGGACAAGGAGTTGGAGGCGTACAACGCCTACCTCGCGTCCCTGCAGGCGCGCGGCCGCTAGATGTACTGACCCGGAGGGCCGTCCTCGTGGCGCCCGAGCCGCTCACCAGGGCGGTCGCCGCTCACCCCTGGGCAGTCCGGCCGGACAGTAGCGGCACGTGCCCCTCTGGGGGGACGATGGTCCTCTGGCCGCGCCCGGCGCATCTCGCGCCCGGGCTGCCGGGAGGAGGATGCGGGATGCCCGGATCTGCGAAGACCATGACGGTGCTGACGGTGACGGCTCTGGTCCTCGTGACCGCCTACACCGTGGCGCTCGGAAGCAGCGGCTGGCTCTGGTTCGGCTGGGTCGTGCTGGGCCTGATCACGATCGGTGTGGTGGCGACGGACCACACGCACAGCGCGTAACAGGTCAGTCCGCGACACCGCGGATGGCCAGGACCTTCTCGATCGCCACCGCACCAGCAGGATCTCGGGCGTGCTGTTGCGGGCCCCGTACGCCTGCGCTTGGTCCTCGCTCACGTAGCGTGCCGCGATCCGCGTGGCCCAGTGGCGTACCTCCGGCCGGTCGTCGCTCACCTTCGCGACGCCGTTGACGACGACGAAGGAGTACGGCGGCCGGTCGTCGTCCACGCAGAGTGCGAGCCGGCCGTCACGGGTGATGCTGCGGCCCTTCACGGAGGTCCTGCTGGTGTTGAAGACGAGATCACCGCCGTCCAGCAGGAACCAGACAGGCGCCACATGCGGGCCGCCGTCGGCGCGGGTCGTGGCGATCTTCGCGGTCCGGGTGCCTTCACCGAGGAAGGCGCGCCATTCCTCTTCGGTCATGGATGCGGCCATGATTGCTGGTTTCCTCACGGGCGGTACGGACGGCACCGGCGAGCAGGGCACCGCCCATAGGTGGGGGTGGCTAGGTGGGGCGGCGCACCGGTGGTCCGCCGGCTGCCCCTCCACCCTCGCCCGTTCCGAACCCCCCGACGAGGTGGATTCCCGAGCCGCTATGGTCAGAATCGGACAGCCCGCCCTCAACTCTCACCGGAGGGCGTTCACTCGCAGACACGCCCTCGGGCGGGCCGCTCGGACACGGCGCCCAGCGGAGCTCGCCCGCCCGGGCGCGCCCGTCCGTCCGAGGGCCACCCGTACCGGCGCGCCGCACCCGGCACGTATCCGGCGCGCCGCGCGACACCCACGGGCATCCGATCGGCCGCGATCTCATGCTTCCTGATGGCTTGTCAGCAATGAAGGGCATCAGGACAGGATTGATACAAGGAGAGGTTCTTACACCGGACGGCGCATACACATAGACTGAGCCCCCGAAAAACGCCGTTGACCTGGCAAGACCCAGGTCTGAGCCGATCCGGAAGCGTGAGGAACGCCTGCGTGTTCTACTACGTGCTCAAGTACGTGCTCATCGGGCCAATGCTGCGACTGGTGTTCCGCCCCAGGATCGAGGGCTTGGAACATGTGCCGGAGGAGGGCCCGGCGATCATCGCGGGCAACCATCTGTCGTTCTCCGACCACTTCCTGATGCCGACGATGCTCAAGCGCCGGATCACCTTCCTCGCGAAGGCGGAGTACTTCACCGGCCCCGGCATCAAGGGCCGGCTCACCGCGTTCTTCTTCCGCAGCGCGGGCCAGATCCCCGTCGACCGCTCGGGCCGGAACGCCGCCCAGGCCGCGATCACCGAAGGTCTCGGCGTCCTCGCCAAGGACGAGTTGCTCGGTATCTATCCGGAGGGCACCCGCTCCCACGACGGGCGCCTCTACAAGGGCCGCGTGGGCGTGGCGGCCATGGCGCTCAAGGCGGGAGTCAAGGTCGTGCCGTGCGCCATGGTGGGCACCTTCGAACTCCAGCCCCCCGGCCGCGTCATCCCCCGCTTCGGCATCGGCCGGGTGACCATCCGCTTCGGCAAGCCCATGGACTTCTCGCGCTACGACGGCATGTCCGAGGAGCGTACGGCGGTACGTGCGGTCACGGACGAGATCATGTACGAGATCATGCAGCTCTCCGGTCAGGAGTACGTCGACCGGTACGCCCCGGAGGTCAAGGCCGAGCAGGAAGCCGAGGCCGCGGCCCAGGCGCAGCAGCGGCGCAGACCGCGGCTCCGCCGCCAGTAGCGCGTGCCGCGGTCACGCAAGGCCCCATTACGCAAGGCCCCATTACGCAAGGCACTCCTCACGCCAGGCACTCCCCTCACGCAAGGCCCCCCGCACGCAAGGCGCCCCCTTCATGCATGAAGCGGGGACGGCCGAGTTCCGGCCGTCCCCGCTTCGAGTGCCGCCCGCGCCGCGACCGAGGTCAGTGCACGGTGGGCAGATCCGATGCGGCCGCCTTCATCCTCGCGGCGGACCCGCCGGCCTCCGGCTTCGGCGTCTCGTGCGGTTTGCACGTGACGTCCTTGCGGTCGACGTTGCCCTTCAGCAGGTAGCCGTCCACCCGGTCGTTGATGCAGGAGTTGACCAGGCCGGTGACCCCGTGGGATCCGGCGTCCTTCTCGGTGATGAGGCGCGAGCGCTCCAGGCGCTTGTGCAGTTCGACGGCGCCGTCGTAAGGAGTGGCGGCGTCACGGGTGGACTGCACGATGAGCACCGGCGGAAGACCCTTGCCGGACTTGACGTTCAGCGGGGTCTGCTGGCGATCGGGCCAGGTGGCGCACGGCAGGTTCAGCCAGGCGTTGGACCAGGTGAGGAAGGGGTAGTCCTTGTGGAGCCGGGTGTTGTCCCGGTCCCACCGCTTCCAGCTGGTGGGCCACTTGGCGTCGGCGCACTCGACGGCGGTGTAGACGGCATTGCCGTTCTCCGAGGAGATGTTCCCCGCAGTATCGGACATGTCGGGTGCAGCAGCCTCGACGAGTGCCTTCTCGTCACCGCCGAGGTACTTGCTCCACACCCCCGCGACCTCGGTCCAGGCCGAGTCGTAGTACGGGGCGCTCTGGAAGAGACCGAGCAACTCGGCCGGGCCGACGACCCCGCCGATCGGGCTCTTCTTGGCGGCGGCCCGCAGCTTCTCCCACTGCTTCTGGACCTTCTCCGGGGTATTGCCGATGTGGTAGGCGGCGTCGTTCTTCGCGACCCACGCCTTCCAGTCGTCCCACCGCATCTCGAAGGCCACGTCCTGGTCCAGGTTGGCCTGGTACCAGATCTTCTCCCGCGACGGGTTGACCACGCTGTCCACCACCATGCGGCGGACGTGGTCCGGGAAGAGCGTGGCGTACGCGGCTCCGAGGTAGGTGCCGTAGGAGACCCCGAGGAAGTTGAGCTTCCTGTCACCGAGGGCGGCCCGGATGACGTCCAGGTCGCGGGCGGTGTTCGGGGTGGTCATGTGCCGCAGTATCGAACCGCTGCGCTCCTTGCAGCCGTCGGCGTACTCCCGGGCGAGTTTGCGCTGCGCCAGCTTGTCCGCCTCGGTGTCGGGCACCGGGTCGAGCTTCGGGGCCTTCACGAACTCCTGTGGGTCCATGCAGGAGATGGGCGCCGAGTGCCCCACGCCGCGCGGGTCGAAGCCCACGAAGTCGTAGGCCTTGGCGGTCTTCTCCCACAGCGGGTTCTTGGTCGTGACCCGGAGCGGGAAGCGCATCCCCGAACCGCCGGGGCCGCCGGGGTTGTAGACCAGGGAGCCCTGACGCTCACCGGCCCTGCCGGTCGAACGGGCCCGGTCCACGGCGATCTTGATGGTCTTGCCGTTGGGCTTCGCGTAGTCGACGGGAACGGTGACCCAGCCGCACTGGACGGGCTTCTCGAGCCCCCAGTCCTTGGGACAGTCCTTCCAGTCGATGCCCTTCTGCGCGGCCCTTTCCGCCGCGATCCGGACGCCTCGGGCTTCGGCGTCGCGGGACTTCTGCTGTCCGGCGCTGGCACTCGGAGCCGCCATGGCGCCCGCGATCAGCGTTCCCGCTATCAGAGTGCCGGCGGAGCCGAGCACCGCACTGCGTCTCACAATCTTTCCCCCTGCTAGGTCCGCCGCGTGGTCATGCGGCAATGATCACAGACTTGCAGGGGGATCCTTTCGTCTTCTTACCTCTGAGCGATAGATCGTACGGTTGTTCTTTACCAAGCCGACAACTTCCATGCTTCCTCCAGCAGTCGGCGCAGGCCGAGGGCGTCGGGGGCAACGGCGGTCGCCAGGACGGCGGGTCCGGCCAGCGGCGCGAGGACGGCTTCGCCGGTCTCCGCACCGCCCCCGAGCACCCGCGCCTCGCGCGGCCTGTCCTCGAACTCCGGTGCCACAATGAGGAGTTGGCCCACGGCGCGATGATCTCCCAGCACGGCCGGGCCGTCCCATCCGGGTACCCCGGGACCGTACGCGGTCTCCTGGTCCAGAAGGGGACGGCCGTCTCTGCGTACGGTGATCCGGGTGGCGAGCCGTCCCGGAACCTCGCCGGTGCGCCCGAGCACCTGTTCCTCGCGCAGGACCAACCGGGCTGAGGGCGCGAGTTCGACACGCGTCGTCATGCGCAGATCGCTGCCCCGCGCGGAGATCAACGGTTCGGGCAGCCAGCGCAGGACGGCCTCCTCCCCCACGGTCAGCCCGACGTCGTAGGACGCAGACGCCGGGTCGCGTCCGGGGAGGGCGACCGTCGCCGCGGCCGCCGTGACGCGCAGGGCGGCACCCGGCTCCACGGTCGCGTCGATCCGTAGGCGGTCGCCGCCCAGCGGGGCGCTCATGGCCCCGATGACGCACACCGCGGCTTCGCCCCTCTGCGCACGGACGCGGCGCAGCGCCAGCGGGGCTTCGCTGTCGAGCACGGGGAGGGCGGTGCCACCGCGTCCGTCGGCCGCGGCCGTGATGCGCGCCGCGGCCCGTACGCTCGTGGGGCTCACGCCGCCGGGTCCGCGGTCCAGGCGGCGAGCCGCTCGCGCACCCAGTCGGCGACCGGCTTCACCCCGTCCTCGCCGACGAGCGAGGTGAGGACGACGGGGAGTTCGCCACGCTGGGTCCCGGCGTCCCGCGCCATGCGGTCGAGGTCGGAGCCCACGTACGGGGCGAGGTCGGTCTTGTTGACGACGAGCAGGTCGGCCGTGGTCACTCCCGGGCCGCCCTTGCGCGGGATGTCGTCGCCGCCCGCGACGTCGATGACGAAGATCTGCGCGTCGACCAGGCCCCGGGAAAAGGTGGCGGTCAAGTTGTCGCCTCCGGACTCGACGAGGACGAGGTCCAGCGGCCCGACCGCGTCCTCGAGGTCCTCGACCGCCTCCAGATTCGCGGAGATGTCGTCGCGGATGGCGGTGTGCGGGCAGGCTCCGGTCTCGACGGCGGTGATGCGCTCGGCGGGGAGCACGGCGTTGCGGAGCAGGAACTCGGCGTCCTCGCGCGTGTAGATGTCGTTGGTGACGACGGCGACGGAGAACTCCTCGCGCAGGGTCCGGCACAGCGCCGCCACGGTCGCGGTCTTGCCGGAGCCGACCGGACCGCCGAGACCGATGCGCAGGGCGCGGCGTGTGCCGTCGGGGCGCGTGGCGGCCGGGGCGCTGTAGGTGTGCCGCTGGGGAAAGGTCTCCGCGTGGTCGAGATGCATGACGGCTCCGGTGGATTGGGGGGCGACGGACGGTGTGGGCCGTTCGCAGGCGTCCGTACGGTCGGGGCCCGGGCCCGTGTTCAAAGTAGCGTCGCCCGCCCGAGGGGGGCGGACGGGACCCTGAAGGCGGGCCCTAGGAGGCGAAGAGGCGTACGGACCAGGCGGCGTGGCGCTCGGCGGCGATGTCGGACAGCGGGCCGGAGCCGGCGGGCAGTGCGTCGACGCCCTCGCTGCGCGCCCGTTCGGCGGCGTGGGCGGCCCGCGTGGTGACGCCGTCCATTTCCGGGGCGAGCCGTGCCGACACGGCAGTGGCCTGGAAGGGATCGAGCCCAAGGAGTCGTACGGCGGCGGTCGCCGGACCACCGACGGACTCGTACGCCGCCACGTGCGCGGCGTCGAGCGGCGACAGCCCGGCGGCGCGCGCGGCGACACCGAGGACCACGGGCTGGTGCGCACCGCGTGGCCGCGCCGCGGCCAGCGCGTCGAGGAGGGGCGACGGCCAGGCTGCCCGGGCGGCGCGCATCATCTGCCGTCCGAGCCGCCGGGCGGTCGTACGGAGCGCGGGTACGGGCGTACGGGCGTCGGCCGCGTCGTCCACCAGCAGTGGATCGACACCGGCCGCCGCGGCGGCCGCGAGCCCGGCCGCGGTCAGGCCCGCGGTGTGCAACCTGCCGCGGCAGAACGCCTCCAGCGTCGCCGCGTCCCTGATCCGGCCGGCGGCGACGGCGGCCTCGACTCCGCCCGAGTGGGCGTGCCCCCCGGCGGGGAAACGGCCGTCGGCGAGCACGAGCAGGGCGGCGCGTGCGGGGCGCGGGGCCGCGGCCGGCCCGGCTGTCGTCCCGGGCGCGGGTCCGGGTTCCGCACGGGAGGATCCGGGAGGGCCGGGCGCCTCCCACGTGATGCTGTCCACGGTGCTGCTCATGGTCGTACGCTCCCGGCTCAGAAGAGGAAGTACCGCTGCGCCATGGGCAGTTCGGCCGCGGGTTCCGGGTCGACCGGCTCGCCGTCGACCGTGACCGTGAACGTGTCGGGGTCGACGGTGACGCTCGGGCAGGCATCGTTCTCCCGCATGTCGGTCTTGCCGACACCCCGCGTGCTGCGGATCGGGGCGAACCGCTTGCCCAGCCCGAGCCGTTCGGGCAGATCGTCCTCGATCGCCGCGGGGGCCACGAAGTTGAACGAGTTGGCGGCCGGGGCGCGGCCGATCCCGCCGAACATCGGCCGGGGCATCACCGGCTGCGGCGTGGGGATGGACGCGTTGGCATCGCCCATCTGCGCGTACGCGATCTGACCGCCCTTGATGACGAGTTGGGGCTTGACCCCGAAGAACGCCGGGTCCCACAGCACGAGATCGGCCAGCTTGCCGGTCTCCACCGAGCCGATCTCGTGGTCGAGCCCCTGGGCCGTGGCCGGATTGATCGTGTACTTGGCGACGTATCGCCGAGCGCGGTGGTTGTCCGCGCGCCCGTCCCCGGGCAGCGCGCCCCGGCGCCGCTTCATCACATGCGCGGTCTGCCAGGTGCGCAGCACGACTTCACCGACGCGCCCCATCGCCTGGGAATCGGAGGAGATGATCGAGATGGCACCGAGGTCGTGCAGGACGTCCTCGGCGGCGATGGTGCTGGGGCGGATACGGGACTCGGCGAAGGCGAGGTCCTCCGGCACGGCCGGGTTGAGGTGATGACAGACCATCAGCATGTCGAGGTGTTCCTCGACGGTGTTGACGGTGTGCGGCCGGGTCGGATTGGTCGAGCTGGGAAGGACGTTGGGCTCGGCGACCACGGTGATGATGTCCGGCGCGTGCCCGCCCCCGGCACCTTCGGTGTGGTACGCGTGGATGGAGCGGCCGTCGATGGCGGCGAGGGTGTCGCCGACGAAGCCTGCCTCGTTCAGCGTGTCGGTGTGGATGGCGAGCTGCGCGCCCGTCTCCTCGCACACGTCCAGGCAGGCGGCGATGGCGGCCGGGGTGGCACCCCAGTCCTCGTGAATCTTGAATCCCAGGGCGCCGCCGCGGAGTTGGCTGTGCATGGCGTCGCGGGAGACCGTGTTCCCCTTTCCCAGCAGCCCGATGTTGAGCGGGTATGCCTCCAGCGCCTCGAACATCCGGGCAAGGTGCCACGGCCCCGGGGTGACGGTGGTCGCCTTGGTGCCTTCGGCCGGCCCCGTACCCCCGCCGATGAGCGTGGTGATCCCGGCGGCGAGGGCCTCGTCGGCGATCCGCGGGCAGATGAAGTGGACGTGTGCGTCGATGGCACCCGCGGTGAGGATCTTCCCGTTGCCGGCGATGACTTCGGTCTCCGGCCCGATGACGAGACCGGAATCCACCCCGTCCATGGTGTCGGGGTTGCCGGCCTTGCCGATGCCGCTGATGCGGCCGTCGCGGACACCGATGTCCGCCTTGATCACACCCCAGTGGTCGATCACGACGGCACCGGTGATGACGGTGTCGGGTGCGCCCTCGGCCCGGGTCGTACGGGCCTGGCCCATCGACTCGCGGATCACCTTGCCGCCTCCGAAGACCGCTTCGTCGCCCGCGGTGCCGGGCCCTCCGGCCAGGTCGCGTTCGATCTCCACGAGGAGGTCGGTGTCTGCGAGGCGGATGCGGTCGCCGGTCGTGGGCCCGAAGAGGTCGGCGTAGGCGGCACGGGACAGTTCAGGCATCGAGCGGACCTCCGGTCTCGCCGCGCAGGCCGGCCACGATCCGCCGGCCTCCGATCGGCACGAGTTCCACCTCGGCGGGGATGCCGGGTTCGAAGCGGGCCGCGGTGCCGGCTGGGATGTTCAGCCGCAGCCCACGGGCGGCCGCGCGGTCGAACTCCAGACCCGGGTTGGCCTCGGCGAAGTGATAGTGGGAACCGACCTGTACGGGGCGGTCGGCGGCGTTGAGGACGGTGAGGCGGGTGACGGGGCGGCCGTCGCCCTGGACGACGGGCCCGGCCGCGTACAGCACTTCTCCGGGGATCATGCGCACACACCCCTCAGGCGATCGGGTCGTGGACGGTGACGAGCTTGGTGCCGTCGGGGAAGGTCGCCTCCACCTGGACGTCGTGGATCATCTCGGGGATGCCGTCCATGACCTCGTCACGGGTGAGCACCTTGCGCCCCGAGGACATCAGCTCGGCGACGGTACGGCCGTCGCGCGCGCCTTCGAGGATGTGCACGGTGATGAGGGCGACGGCCTCGGGGTGGTTGAGCTTCACACCGCGGGCCCTGCGCTTCTCGGCCACGTCGGCGGCCACATGGATCAGCAGCCGTTCCTGCTCGTGCGGGGTCAGTTGCACGCTTGGCACCTCACTGTCGTCGACCTCCCGTACGCCGGTGCGGCACCGCCCGGCCGCGGTGCCGGTGCGGTGTGACCAGCAGGTCTACCGCACTCCGGGCCCGTCCGGTGCACCAACACGACATGCGGCTCCGCTCGGTGTGCGCCGCCGTTGCGCAGGCCGGTGCGCCCCCAGTCGAAGGTTTGCCCGGTAGCGAGGCGTCCCGGTGCGGTCGTTTGCAGGGCGGCGGATCGGCCTCGTAGTGGGCCTACTCGGCTGATCCGGCAACGCAGCAGACGGCCTTGCCAGGGCGGCGGCGGGGCAGACCTTGGCGAGGATGACCCTAGTTCCGCAGCGTTTCGGTGGCGTTAACTGCTGCCGTCACGGGCGTCCACGGACGTCTGAGTCCGGCGATCACGTCCGGCAGCGGCGCGGGGTCTTCGGGAGGCCCGGCCGAAGGGCGAAGGCGCTGCGGGCGGGAGTGAACGGGCCCCGTCGGCGCTCTTGCGCCTTTGCTCGTCGGCGCTCGTGCGCCGGGTGCACGTCGGGTGCTCGTGCGCCGGGTGCACGTCGGGTGCTCGTGCGCCGGGTGCACGTCGGCGCTCTTGCGCCACTGCTCGTGCGGCGCAGGCCGCTGCGCTTCCCGGAGCGTGGCCGCCCGCGCCTGCCGTCCCTCTCCACGGCGGGCCGGATCTAGCGCTCCGTGCGCCCCCGACGGCGGTCGTCGCCTGCCGGGTCGCGGTGTTCCGCCGCGATGCCGAAGCGGCGCCGTTCGTCAGGGGCGGACGCGCCGGTCCGCACCGCCGAGACCGTGCTGATCACCTGTTCCTCACCGACCTCGGCCCCGGCGTCGGCCTCCTCGAGCCGCTGCAGGTCAGCGGCGGAGACCAGCGCGACGAGCGGTTTGCCGTGGCGCGTCACGACCACCCGCTCCCCGCCGTAGACGACGCGGTTGATCAGGTCGGCCAGCTCGGCGCGCGCTTGCGTCACCGGAATCTCGTACGCCATGCTCCCCATCCTAACAAGCTGTACGTCCTGTACATTCTTTACAGAGGCTCGAAGCCACTCGATGGATGAGGTGTCGTCGATGGACCGTCCGACCGCCCGTTACGTCCCGCCCTGGTTCACAGAGCGCACCGGTTCCGGGACCCGCACGACGGATCCGTTCTCCGAGCTCCTCGAGGAGCGCATCGTCCTTCTCGGCACGCCGATCGACGACGCCACGGCGAATGAGGTGATGGCGCAGCTCATCCAGCTCGAACACGCCGCCCCCGACCGGGACATCTCGCTCTACGTCAACTCCCCCGGCGGCTCGATGACCGCGATGTCGGCCGTCCACGACACGATGCGGTTCGTCGGCTGCGACATCGAAACCGTGTGCCTGGGCCAGGCCGCCTCGTCGGCCGCGGTGCTGCTGGCCGCCGGAACCCCGGGGAAGCGCCTGATGCTCCCCGGCTCCCGCGTGATCATTCAGCAGCCCCGGCTGCCGGAACCCGTCGAGGGGCAGGTGAGGGACCTGGAGATCCAGGCAGCGGAGATGCTGCGCCTACGAGCGATGCTGGAGGAGTTGCTCGTACGGCACACCGGGCAGCCGGCTGAGCGGATCACCGCCGACATCGAGCGGGACACCGTCTTCGACGCGGAAGCGGCCGTGGCGTACGGGCTCGCCGACCGCATCGTGGAGAACCGCAGGAAGGCGCCCGGCCTCCTGTCCGGCGGGAGGTGAACGGCGTGCTGCCGCCCGAACTGCCACCCCTGCCGGCCCTCACGCACGCCGAGAGCGATCTGGTGGACCGTTTCCTGGAGGTGCTCGACCTCGTGGGCCGCATCAACCCGGCCCGCTCCTCCGACACGTACGGCGGGCTGCGCGCCGCCCAGGCCCTGGTGGGCAGAGCGGCCGCGCTGCGGGACGCCCTGACCCTGATGCATGAGCGGGGGGAGAGTTCGATCCACGCGACGACGCTGGCGCGCGCACTGCGGGTGCTTGACGGCGAGCGGCGGGCGGCCCGGGTCACCCTCCCTCCGGCAGGGGAGAGTTGACGACCCGTCGCCCGGACCGGGGGGCTCGGTACGGCCGAACGTGTTCGCCCGATCGACGGACCGTCAGGTCCCGCATGACATTGATCGACTTGCGATCGGACCACGGGGTGAGACGCGCCCCACACCGCTCTCCCGCTGGTACGGAGCCTGCCGATGTGTCGGATACGGCGACGAGGAAACCCTTCCGACGGCTAAATGCGTCAAATGTGACTAAGGCAACAAGAGGTCGTTTCGATCGGAAATCTGCCGGTTGTTGCGTGACGATCCGTTAGACGACAAGCCCCTGCCACGGCGGTGGGGCGGTCCGCGCGGACGCCGAATCCTGCCGCCGCACGGACGTCCGGTCGACACCAGTGGATCGGCAGGAGTGGAGGACCCGAGCAGTCCGGGGCGCCGGGAGACCGGCCGCTCCTTGGGGTGAAGCCGCTTCGGCGGCCGGGCATTCTTCGCCTGCCCGAACCCGACAGGTCACCCTTCACAGGCGGCTGACGAAGGGGTGCGCATGACCGCGCATGCACAAGTCCCGTCCCTCCTCGGCCGGGCCGGCGCCGCATCGGCGCTCACCCTGGCAGCCGTCGGCGGCGCGCTTCTCACGCCGGGGTCCGCCACGAAGGCGTACGCAGTGCCGCCGCCCGGCCCGGACTCGTCCCAGATCCAGAGCGGAATGCTCGGGGCGCAAGCGTCCGGATTCGATCAGCGGATGCCCGACGGCGATCAGTTCGAGTTCATGGAGGACGAGCCGTCCTTCAGCGGACCTGCCGCCGGTAGACCACCGGAATCCCTGCCGGGTACGCCCGGCATCGGACTGGAGGGTGCACGCCCCTCCGCGGAACCGGGCCGGCCGAGCGCGCCGCAGACTCAGTACCACCCGCCCGAGAAGGAAGCGGCGAAGCCGGACCGCCCCGCGAAGCACGCGAAGCCGGACCGGCCCGCGAGGGACGGGAAGCCGGCCGCTGACCGCCCCAAGGCTCCCAAGGCCGAGAAGCCCGCCAAGCCGGGCCACGCGCAGCACCTCGGGTCCCGGGCCCTCCGGATCGCCAACTCCAAGCGCGGCGCTCCCTACCGCTACGGTGCCTCGGGCCCGGAGAGCTTCGACTGTTCGGGCCTGACCGTCTACGCGTACAAATCCGTGGGCAAGCAGCTGCCCCGGACCGCCTCGGCCCAGTACAACTCGACCCGCCGCGTTGCGGCAGCCGGCCGGCGCCCCGGCGATCTCGTCTTCTTCGGTGCCGGTCGCGGCGTCTACCACGTGGGCATCTACGCGGGCGACGGGAAGGTCGTGCACTCCCCCAAGGCCGGTTCGGTGGTGAGGGTCGATCCGATCTGGTCGAACGACGTCGCCTACGGCCGGGTGGACTGAGACTCCCTCACACGAGCCCGGCGGACGGAACGTTCGGCGGGAGCCCGGTCATCGGGCGGCTGCCCGGGCACGCGGCCCTGTACGTGCCCGGGCCGCGGCCCGGGCGGGCGCTTGCGGACCGGTCGCACACGGGCACCGTTCGGCACGGGCCGCTGTCACCGCCGGAGCCGGGCGGATCACGGAGCCGAGGACGCCCCGGAGCCGGGGACGCCCCGAGCCGGGCGGATCACGGAGCCGGGCGGATCACGGGCCGAAGAGGCTCGGAGCCAGCGCACCCAGGAGCCGGTCGCGCACGGCGTCGATCACACGCACAGGCACGTACGGCCGTCGGTCACGGAGCCGGGACCGGCCAGGGGAGGGCGATCCAGACGGTCTTGCCGCCCTCAGCCGTCGGCGTGACCGAGAGCTTGCCACCGGACTCGGCCGTGAGGCTTCGGATGATCACCATCCCCCGGCCGTTGTCCTGCTGGACGGCGGCGGGCAGCCGCCTCGGTCTTCGCGGGTGACTGTCCGTGACACCGATGCGCAGCTGCTCGTCGCGGTCGAGCTGGATGTCCACGGTGAAGGTGGGCGAAAGGCCGAGCGTGTGGACCACGGCGTTGGTGGCGAGTTCGGACACGATGAGCCGTACGGTGTCGGCGCACTCCGCGCTCTCCGGCAGACCCCACTCCGCGAGCACGGCGCTGACATACCGGCGGGCCGCCGTGACGGAGGCAGGGTCGCTCGGGTAGGTGATGGATGCTTCATGATGGTCTGCCATCGCGGACGCGGTCCCTTTCCCGCCGAGGCCGTGGTCCGACGCGTTGTACGCATACGGAAACGACGCCGGAGCCGCCCTCCGACGACTCCTTCGGCCAGACTGCCACCGATGCGCCCGGTGCGGGGTGCGATCCACCGGGATGTGCACATATCTGTCGCTCGATGCGGTGAACTCTGCGCCGGAAACCCGCATTTGGGCTCACACTGACGCACGGGCGGGTGCACGCTGCCGCCCGACAGCGGCGCTTGGAGGAGCGGGGGAGCCCCATGCAGTACGGTCCCGCGGTGCGCCGCCGCAAGCTCGGCGAGGAGCTGCGGCGCCAGCGCGACATCGCCGGTCTGACCAGCGGCGAAGCCGGTCGCCTCGCCGGGTGGCACCAGTCGAAGGTGAGCCGGATCGAGACCGGGCGCAGCGGTGTCAAGGCCGAGGACGTGACCCGGCTGCTCGATGTGTACGGGGTGACCGACCCCGAACTGCGGTCGCTGCTCGTGGCTCTCGCGAACTCCGACGCCAACGGCGGTCAGCGGGCGTGGTGGCACGCCTATCGCGAGCTTCTGCCGTCCGCCTACCGGGACTTCATCAGTCTGGAGGCGGAGGCCGTACGCGCCAGAACGCTGGAGACGCTGGTGGTGCCGGGACTGCTGCAGACGGCCCGCTACGCCCGCGCGGTGACGCGGGCCGCGCTCGGGGCGCTGCCTGCGCGGCGCATCGACGAGCTGGTGGACGTACGGATCGCTCGGCAGGACGTTCTGCGGGCGAACCCCCCGCTGGAGCTCCACGCGGTGCTGGACGAGGCGGTGTTGCGGCGGGAGGTCGAGTCTCCCGAAGTGATGGCCGAGCAGCTCGAACATCTGGTCACGGTCGGATCGCTGCCCCAAGTCCGGGTCCAGGTCCTGCCGTTCGCCCACGGCATGCACATCGGAGTCACCGGCCCTTTCGTTATTTTCTCATTCCCGCTCAGCGATGATCTAGATGTGGTCGTACTTGACCATTTGACAAGTAGTCTCTACCTCGAACGGAATGAGGATCTCAGGGCGTACAGCGAGGCATTCGACACGCTGAGGGGGCGCGCCCTCCCGTGTGACGAATCGTTGGCCTTCATCGCCGCGATCGGCGATTCCCTGAGGAGGCGCAATGCCCACCCCCCACGAACACCCCGTCCCCCACACCCCCTGTCCACCCTCCACTGACCGCCTGCCGGGCCTGAGTTGGCGGCGCAGCAGCCACAGCACCGGCATGAACAACTGCGTGGAGACTGCCGTCGTCGGCACAGCCGTCCCCACCGGATCCGCCGACGGCTCCGGCCGGTCCGGCCTCCGGGTGGCCGTGCGCGATTCGAAGGACACCGCGGGGCCCGCGCTCCTCTTCTCCCCCGCCGCCTGGGAGTTGTTCTTACGGGACGTGCGCGTGGGGCGGTTCGGCGGCCTGAGTTGACGACCCCCGCAACGGGCCGGTGCCCAGCTCCGGCACGATCCCTCAGGCCGCCGGTGCCGCCGCGGTGATCACCGCGACCGCGTCCGCGATCTGACCGTCGGTGAGGTCGGCGCGGGCGGTCAGCCGCAGCCGCGAGATGCCGTCGGGCACGGACGGGGGGCGGAAGCAGCCCACCACCAGCCCGGCGGCCCGGCAGTCGGCGGCCCAGCGGACCGCCGCGTCGGGAGAGGGAGCCCGTACGGAGACCACGGACGCGTCCGGCCGGGCAGCGGCCAGCCCCGCCCCCGTGAGCAGGCGGTACAGCTCGGAGGCGACCTCGCGGGCCCGCGTCGCACGCTCCGGCTCGCGGGCCAGCATCCGCAGGCTCGCGAGTGCGGCGCCCGCCGCGGCCGGGGCGAGCCCGGTGTCGAAGATGAAGGTCCTGGCCGTGTTCACCAGATGCTCGATGACACGCGCCGGCCCGAGGACGGCTCCGCCCTGGCTTCCCAGGGACTTCGACAGCGTGACCGTGGTGACGACGTCCGGCGCGCCCGCAAGTCCGGCCGCGTGCAGCGCGCCTCGCCCGCCCTCGCCCAGCACGCCCAGCCCGTGGGCGTCGTCGACGAGCAGCGCCGCGCCGCCCGTTCGGCAGGCGGCGGCCAGTTCCCGCAGTGGTGCGGCGTCGCCGTCGACGGAGAAGACCGAATCGGTGACGGCCAGGGCCCTCCCGTCGTGACCGTCCAGGGACTTGGCCACCGCCCCCGGATCGGAGTGCGGGACGACGGCGGTCTCGGCGCGGGAGAGCCGGCAGCCGTCGATGAGCGAGGCGTGGTTCGCCGCGTCGGAGACGACGAGCGTGTCCCGGCCGCTCAGCGCGGTGACGGCGGCGAGGTTGGCGGCGTAGCCCGAGGACAGGACGAGTGCGGCCTCGAATCCGCAGAAGGCCGCCAGCTCGCTCTCCAGCTCGGCGTGGAGTTCGGTGCTGCCGGTGACCAGACGCGAGCCGGTGGAGCCCGCCCCCCACCGCCGGGCGGCATGGGCGGCGGCGCTGGTGACCTCGGGGTGGCGGGAGAGGCCCAGATAGTCGTTGCTCGCCAGGTCGAGAAGCGGCGAGTCGGCGGCGCGCGGGCGCAGGGCGCGTACGAGCCCGGCACGGCGGCGCGCCTGCGCCTGCTCGTCGATCCAGTCGAACGGGTCGTGGGGCATCGGCCGTCCCTCGCGTCGGTCACAGGAGCCCGGGCGGTCCCGGAATTGGGCTGCGCCCCAAACCGTAATGGGCGGACGCGCTGGTCATGGTGTGGCGATACACACACCTCATTCGGGGCCTGTTGTGCGGTCCCTCCTTGGCCGGGAGCCGTGCCGTAGGCGAGGATCAGCGCCATGGAGCTGCTGAACACGCTGGTGGACAAGGGGCTGCGACGCGAGCTGCCCACCCGGGACGAGGCCCTGGCCGTACTGGCCACGTCGGACGACGACCTGCTCGATGTGGTGGCGGCCGCCGGGAAGGTGCGCCGCCAGTGGTTCGGGCGGCGGGTGAAGCTCAACTACCTCGTCAACCTCAAGTCCGGTCTGTGCCCGGAGGACTGCTCGTACTGTTCCCAGCGGCTCGGCTCGAAGGCCGAGATCCTCAAGTACACATGGCTGAAGCCGGACGAGGCGGCGGCCGCCGCGGGCGCAGGTGTCGCGGGCGGCGCCAAGCGCGTATGCCTGGTCGCCAGCGGACGCGGTCCGACCGACCGTGACGTGGACCGGGTCTCGAAGACCATCGAGGCCATCAAGGAGCAGAACGAGGGCATCGAGGTGTGCGCATGTCTGGGACTGCTCTCCGAGGGGCAGGCCGGCCGGCTGCGCGAGGCGGGCGCCGACGCGTACAACCACAACCTCAACACCTCTGAAGCCACATACGGGGACATCACGACCACCCACACCTACGCGGACCGCGTCTCGACCGTGCAGCAGGCCCAGGCCGCCGGGCTGTCCGCCTGCTCCGGGCTCATCGCCGGCATGGGCGAGACGGACGAGGACCTGGTGGACGTGGTCTTCTCGCTGCGCGAGCTGGACCCGGACTCGGTGCCGGTGAACTTCCTCATCCCCTTCGACGGCACGCCGCTGGCGAAGGAGTGGAACCTCACCCCGCAGAGGGCGCTGCGCATCCTGGCGATGGTCCGGTTCGTCTGCCCGGACGTCGAGGTACGGCTCGCGGGCGGGCGCGAAGTGCACCTGCGCTCGCTCCAGCCGCTGGCACTGCACCTCGTCAACTCGATCTTCCTCGGCGACTATCTGACGAGTGAGGGCCAGGCGGGCAAGGCCGATCTCGAGATGATCGCGGACGCGGGCTTCGAGGTGGAGGGCGCTGGTACGACCACGCTTCCCCGGCACCGGGCGGAGGCTCTGGCCGAATCCCTGGCGGCGGTCGGTGGCGGATGCGGTTCGCACGGCGGAGGCGGCGGCTGCGGGCCGTGCGGCGACAGTGGCGGGACGGAGACGCCCGAGCAGGCGCCCGGGCACGCACCAGAGTCGGCATCCGGGCATGCACCAGAGCCGGCACCCGCGGCAGCGGCCGGAGCGGCCCGTACGGACCTGGTGACGGTGCGCCGTCGTGGCGCGGGCACTGACCTCGCCCCCAATGCCTGACCGCCTCGCGGGAGCGGCGCCGTCGGGGGGTGCGGACGCGGTGCCTGCGAACGTGCCCGCCCCCCGGACGCTGACCACCGGCGAGGTGCTCGCCCTCGACCGGCAGCACGTGTGGCACCCGTACGGTCCGATGCCCGGGCGTCAGGAGCCGCTCGTCATCGCGTCGGCGTCGGGCGTACGACTGCGGCTGGCCGAACCGGCGGAGGGCCACACCGAACTCGTCGACGGCATGGCCTCGTGGTGGTCGGCGATCCACGGCTACAACCACCCAGTCCTCAACGAGGCCGCGCAGGCACAGCTCGGCCGGATGAGCCATGTGATGTTCGGCGGTCTCACGCACGAGCCCGCCGTCCGGCTCGCCGCCCGACTCGTGGAGATCACGCCCGAACCGCTGCAGCACGTCTTCCTTGCCGACTCCGGCTCGGTGTCCGTCGAGGTCGCGGTCAAGATGTGCCTGCAGTACTGGCGGTCGGCCGGACGGCCCGGCAAGCAGCGGCTGCTGACCTGGCGCGGCGGCTATCACGGCGACACCTGGCAGCCGATGGCCGTGTGCGACCCGGACGGCGGGATGCACCGGCTCTGGTCCGGTGTCCTGCCGCAACAGATCTTCGCCGACGCACCTCCAGCCGGCTTCGGGGCCGAGCCGGACGCGGCGTACGAGGCCCACCTGCGGGAGCTGATCGGGCGTCACGCCGACGAACTCGCCGCGGTCATCGTCGAACCGGTGGTCCAGGGCGCGGGAGGCATGCGCTTCCACTCCCCCGGCTATCTGCGGGTGCTGCGGGAGGCGTGCGACGAACACGGCGTGCTGCTCGTCCTGGACGAGATCGCGACCGGCTTCGGGCGTACGGGCGCGCTGTTCGCGGCCGAGCACGCCGGGATCTCGCCCGATGTGATGTGCCTCGGCAAAGCTCTCACCGGCGGCTATCTGACGATGGCGGCGACCCTGTGCACTTCACGGGTGGCCGAGGGGATCTCGCGCGGCGAGGTCCCCATGCTCGCCCACGGCCCGACGTTCATGGGCAATCCGCTGGCCGCGGCCGTCTCCGAGGCCTCGATCGATCTGCTGCTGGCCCACGACTGGCAGCAGGAGGTCAAGCGGATCGAGGCGGGCCTGCGGGACGGGCTGGCGGGGGCGTTGGAGCTGCCGGGCGTCCGGGACGTACGCGTGCTGGGCGCGATCGGCGTCGTCCAGCTCGACCACGAGGCGGACATGGAGGCGGCGACACGGGCGGCGGTGTGCGAGGGGGTGTGGCTGCGGCCGTTCCGCGACCTGCTCTACACCATGCCGCCGTACATCACCGGTGACGACGACGTGGCCCGCATCTGCGCGGCGGTACGGTCGGCCGCGACGGCGGGCTGAAGACCCGGCACTGCAGGTCGGGTCACGGCAGGTCGGGTCACGGCACCTCGCGACTCCGCACGGCACCGGCAACGGCAACGAGGAAAGGCACGCGAGCGGTCATGACGGTTGTTGTCGTCACGGGGACGGGCACGGAGATCGGCAAGACGGTCACCACCGCGGCGGTGGCGGCGCTCGCGGCCCGCCAGGGCCGGTCGGTGGCCGTCCTCAAGCCCGCGCAGACGGGCGTGGGCGCCGCCGAGCCGGGGGACGCGGCGGAGGTCGCGCGGCTCGCCGGACAGGTGACGACGGCCGAACTCGCCCGGTTTCCCGAGCCGTTGGCACCCGAAACGGCAGCCCGACGGGCGGGGCTTCCTCCTGTGGGCCCGAAGGCGGTCGCCGAGGCGGCGAAGAAGCTGGGCGCCGACCACGACATGGTCCTGGTCGAGGGCGCGGGCGGTCTGCTCGTACGCTTCGACGACGACGGCGGCACGCTCGCCGACGCGGCCCGTCTGCTGGGCGCCCCCGTCCTGGTCGTCGTCCAGGCCGGGCTCGGCACGCTCAACGTCACGGCGCTCACGGCGGAGGCGCTGCGGGCCCGGCACGTGGAGTGCGCGGGCGTGGTGATCGGAAGCTGGCCCGCGGCGCCGGGCCTGGCGGAGCGCTGCAACCTCGCCGACCTCCCGGCCGCGGCGGACGCGCCTCTGCTCGGCGCGATCCCGGAGGGCGCGGGGGCTCTCTCCCCCGCCGACTTCCGCGCTTCCGCGGGCTCATGGCTGGCGCCTCGCCTGGGCGGCGCATGGGACGCCGCGGCTTTCACGGCGCGGACGGCGGCGGAGGCGGGAACCCGTTAGCCGCAGGCCATACGTCCCTGCCCGCATGCCCCGATCCGCTCGCCCCTGCCCGCATGCCCCGATCCGCGCGCCCTGCCCGCACGCCCGATCCGCACGCCCTGCCCGCACGCCCGATCCGCACGCCCCGGTCCGTGCCCGCCCTTGCGCCCGGCCGGTGCCGGGTAGTGGCCCGGCAGCGCCGCGTTCAGGATCGGTCGGGCCTTTCCGGCCGGGACTGCCCAGCCAGGACTGCCGATACGAGCGGCGGGTCCATGCTCGCGGCCGCGCTTCCCGGGACACACTTTGCGGGACGGGAGCCGCGCGCACGGTGGAAAGCGGCCTCACACGGGGGAGAATCCTCCTGTCCCGCACACCGGAGGACGAGGGGTGACGCCATGGCGCTGCGCAGCGGCAGGTCTCCGAAGGACACCGTGCACCATCCGCTGTTCGCCCGCTTCTACGCCCGGCTGAGCGTCTCCGCCGAGACGCGGGCCGGAATCGGCGCCCACCGCGCCGAGTTGCTCGCCGGGCTGTCCGGGCGCGTCATCGAGATCGGTGCCGGTAACGGGCTGAACTTCGCCCATTACCCCGCGCAGGTCTCCGAGGTCGTGGCCATTGAACCGGAGCGGAATCTGCGGCGCATGGCGACGACGGCCGCGCTGCGGGCCGAAGTACCGGTCGACGTCGCGCCGGGGGCCGCGGAGGCGCTGCCGGTGAAGAGCGAGGCGTTCGACGCCGCCGTCGTGTCGCTGGTGCTGTGCAGCGTACGTGACCTGCCGCGGGCCCTGCGGGAGATCCGCCGTGTCCTGCGGCCGGGCGGTGAGCTGCGGTTCTACGAGCACGGGCGCGCCGAGGGACGGGCCATGGCGGTCACCCAGCAGGCGCTGGACCGTACGGTGTGGCCGCTGCTGTTCGGCGGCTGTCACACGGGCCGGGACACGCTGGCCGCACTGGAGGGAGCCGGCTTCGAGATCGGTCCGTACCGGCGGCTTCGCGTCCCGGAGCAGGGACCACGACTGCCGTCCTCCTTCCATGTCCTGGGCACGGCGCGGCGGCCCCAGGCCCCGGTTTCGAAGTAGGGTCGTCCGCCCGAAGGGCGGGCCCCGCGGCGTCCGTGCATGCGATCGGGCCCCTCGCTACCGGGCAGACCTCGGCGGGGGGCGGCACCGGCTCCCTAGGAGGGCGGTGCGTGTGCTGTGGGAGCCTGGCTCGATGGAACGCGTACGCAAGACGGTCGAATCCGGGTCGCCGCTCGAACCGCGCATCGGTTTCTCACGGGCGGTCCGCGAAGGCGCTCATGTTGCGGTTTCCGGCACTGCTCCCATCGGGGATGACGGGACCACCGTGGGTCAGGGCGACGTCCGCGCCCAGACCGTCCGGTGCCTGGACATCGCAGAGGCCGCGCTCCGGGAGGCAGGAGCTTCGCTGGAGGACGTCGTCCGGACCCGCATCATGCTCACGGACGTGAGGCGTTGGCGGGAAGCCGCGCAAGCTCATGGAGAGCGGTTCGCGTCGGTGCGGCCGGCCTGCACGTTCGTGGAGGTCTCGCGGTTCATCGACCCTGACTGGCTCGTCGAGGTGGACGTCGACGCCATTCGACCAGTGCCTCTCCGCTCGGAGCCGTACGTCGGATCCCGTACCGCCGGCGGCGCGAACCGTACCCCCTGGGCGCCGCGGGACCCGCGCGGAGGTCGGGACGGATATCCCGCCCACCGGGCACCCCGCCACCGGATCCTCAGAAACTCCAGGTGCGCAGTTCGTCGGCGATGGCGCGGACGTCCGCCGAGCCGTCCTTCACCAGACGCGCGAGGTCCCGTACCTGCTCCGGCGAGATGGTCACCTTGACCCCGCTGGCGACGAGATACGCGTAGGCGACGGCGGAGGCGAACATGGCGTTGGACCGTTCCAGCGCCGGTACGTGCAGCAGCAGTTGCAGCAGTGAGGCCGCGCGGTCCTGCGGGTCGGTGTAGACGGGAACGCCGAATATCTCCGCCTCGTGCCGGCTGACGGCGGCGACGAGAGCGCCCCAGTCGGTGACCGGCGGGTCCCCCGGGGTGTGCTGTTCGGCGATCATGAGGAGCCAGGAGAGGTCGATGCGCAGGCTCAACGGTTCTTGCGCTCCTCGCCGAACTCGTCGGCGAACACGTGCTCGTACTGCTTCATGAAATCGGAGGCGGCTTCCACGAACGCGTGCCCGGCTTCGCCCGCGTCCTGGCGGACCAGTTCTTCGATGTACCGGTTCATGCTGAGGCCCCGCTGGAGCGCTCGCTGTCTCGCGGTCTCGGCGGTCGATTCGTCCACGCGGACGTTCAGCTGTGTTTTCGCCACCCCACTAAGCTAGCGGTCTTCCGCTAGCACTCGCAAGGGCGCGCGGCGGAAACACAAGGGGGCCGGGGCTCGCGCGCCGGCACAGAACCGGGGGACGCGCCCGCGGGCGCCGTACGGACGGCCCGCGGACCGGCCGCAGACCGTACCGAGGGGGATGCCGGTCCGTGCCGCACCGCCTTACCCTCGGTCACAGACGTTCGTGAGCCCGGTCCAGGGAGGCGGCCTTGTCCACACCCGCGACACAGAATCCATTCGGCGTGGCGGAGGGGACGGACATCGCCGCCCGCGCCTCGGCACTCACCAAGGCCTACGGCTCGGGCGAGACCGCTGTCCTCGCCCTCGACGCGGTCGACGTGGCCCTGGCCCGCCGGCGCTTCACGGCCGTCATGGGCCCCTCCGGCTCCGGCAAGTCCACCCTCATGCACTGTCTCGCCGGTCTGGACACGGTCTCGGCGGGCCAGGTGTGGCTGGGCGACACGGAGATCACCGGCCTGAGCGAGCGCGAGCTGACGCGGCTGCGCCGCGACCGCGTCGGCTTCATGTTCCAGTCCTTCAACCTGCTGCCCACGCTCAACGCCGCGGAGAACATCACGCTGCCGATGGACATCGCGGGCCGCAAACCCGACCGGGAGTGGCTGGAGCGGGTCATCGACACCCTGGGCCTGCGGGACCGGCTGAATCACCGGCCCGCACAGCTCTCCGGCGGCCAGCAGCAGCGTGTGGCGTGCGCCCGCGCGCTCGCCTCCCGCCCCGAGCTGATCTTCGCCGACGAGCCGACCGGCAATCTCGACTCGCGCTCGGGCCTGGAGGTGCTGCGCTTCCTGCGCGAGGCGGTGGACGACCTGGGGCAGACAGTCGTCATGGTGACCCACGACCCGGGCGCCGCCGCCCACGCGGACCTGGTCCTTTTCCTCGCCGATGGGCGGATCGTGGACGAAATGCCGGGGCCGACAGCGGAAGCGGTGCTGGAGCGGATGAAGCGCTTCGACACGATCAGTTCCGCCGGGAAGAGCTGAGTCCGGGTGCTTCGGGCCACGCTCCGCAGCTTCCTCGCCCACAAGGGACGGCTGCTGCTGTCCGCCCTCGCCGTGGTGCTGTCGGTGGCCTTCGTCGTGGGGAGCCTGATCTTCTCCGACACGGTCAACCGGACCTTCGACCAGCTTTTCGCCTCCACCTCGTCCGATGTGACCGTGGGCCCGCCCTCGGAGTTCGACGAGGCGGGCGGGCTGTCCTCTGGCCGGGTGCAGACTCTTCCCGCCGATCTGCGCCGGCGCGTGGCCGCGGTCGAAGGGGTCGCGGACGCCCAGGTCGACGTACGGGTGGAGAACGTCACGCTCGTCGACAGGCGCAACGATCCGGTCGGTCCGACGACCGGTGCGCCCACCATCGCCACCAACTGGAACGACACGGAGCGCAGTCCGGTCGAGCTGACCAGCGGCCACCTTCCCCGCGGCCCCCACCAGGCCCTCCTCGACGCCGACACCGCCGACCGGGCGGGCGTCCGGATCGGCGACACCCTCCGCGTGGTGGCGAAGCCCGGCACGTTCCCGGTGGAGGTCGTCGGCATCATGACCTTCACCACGACCAATCCGGGGGCCGCTCTCCTCGCCCTCGACACCCCGACCGCGCAGACGAAGCTCCTCGGCAAGCCCGGAACCGCAACGGCGATCTTGACCGAGGGCGTTCCGGGGCTCAGCGACCAGGTGCTGAAACAGCGCATCGCCGACGCGCTCGGTTCCGGCTACGACCTGACCACGCGTGACGAACGGGCGGAGTCCCAGGCCGCAGAGCTGGGCGGCTTCCTGGACGTGATCAAGTACGTGATGCTGGGCTTCGCCGGCATCGCGGTCCTCGTCGGCGTCTTCCTGATCGTCAACACGTTCTCCATGCTCATCGCGCAACGCACCCGCGAACTCGGCCTGTTGCGGGCGCTGGGTGCCGACCGCCGCCAGGTACGGCGCTCCGTCCTCACCGAAGCCCTGCTGCTCGGCCTCGTCGGTTCGACGCTCGGCTTCGTCGCAGGCATCGGACTCGCCGCCGGGCTCATCTCGCTGATGTCGCTGCTGGGGATGAACCTGGACGCGGCCGAGATAGCGTTCGGGTGGGAGACACCGGTCTCCGCCTACGTGGTGGGCGTGGGCGTCACCTTCGTCGCCGCGTATCTGCCCGCGCGGCGCGCCTCCCGCGTCCCCCCCATGGCCGCGCTCGCCGACGTCGAAGTGGCGGGTGTGGGACGGCCGTTGCGGGTCCGCGCCATTGTGGGCACGGTCCTCGGGGCGGGCGGGGCGGCCGCGCTGGCGGGCTGCGCACGGGCGACGGTGACCGCGGACGCCTCGCTGCTCCTGCTGATGGGGCTCGTCCTCACGCTGGTCGCGATGGTCGTGGCGGGCCCGCTGCTCGTACGGCCGGTGATCCGGGTGCTGGGCAGCGCCTTCCCTCGGATGTTCGGCCCGGTGGGCCGGATGAGCCAGCGCAACGCGCTGCGCAACCCCCGTCGTACGGGAGCGACCGCGGCGGCCCTGATGGTCGGACTCGCCCTCGTCACCGGCCTGTCGGTGGCCGGGGAATCGATGACCAAGTCCTTCGACCAGCAGATCGACCGGCAGCTGGGCTCCGACTTCGTCGTGCAGAACCGTAACTTCAAACCCTTCCCGCAGGAGATCACGGACCGGATGCGGAGGACGGAGGGCGTCGGCACGCTCGTACGTGAGCGGTTCGCGCCGATGCGGCTGACGCTGCCCGACGGCAAGACGGTCCGGACCACCGGCGCCGGCTTCGACCCCGGCGTGGACCGGGTGGTGAACATGGAGTACGCCGCCGGGAACACCGCATCCGCGCTCGCGCCCGGCCGGATCGCCCTGCAGAAGGCGTACGCGGACGATCACCGAATCCGCATCGGCAGCAGGATCGACGCGCAGTTCGCAGACGGGCGCAAGGCGGCCCTGACCGTGGGCGCCCTCACCGACATGGAGACGGGCGAGGGATTCGGCACCCAGGGCGGCTTCTTCCTCCGCATGGCCACGCTGGAGAAGTACCTCCCGGGCGCGGAGGACGCCGCGGTGTACGCCAATGCGGCGCCCGGCACCGATCCGGCGCAGCTGCGCGACCGGCTCGAACGCGCCCTCGCGCCCTTCCCACAGGTCCAGGTGCGGGACCAGGCCGACTACAAGGACCTGGTCCGCGGCCAGATCGGCGTGCTGCTCCAGCTGGTCTACGCACTGCTGGGTCTGGCGATCGTCATCGCGGTGCTGGGGGTCGTCAACACCCTCGCGCTGTCGGTCGTCGAACGCACACGGGAGATCGGACTGCTACGGGCCATCGGCCTCTCACGCATCCAACTGCGGCGCATGATCCGGCTGGAGTCCGTGGTCATCGCGGTCTTCGGCGCGGTGCTGGGACTGGGGCTCGGCTTCGTCTGGGGGCTGGCGGTCCAGCAGGTGCTGGCCCTCGAGGCCATGAAGGCGCTGGCGGTTCCCTGGCTGACGGTGGCGGCGGTGGTGGCCGGTTCCGTCGTGGTGGGTCTTGCGGCGGCGCTGCTCCCGGCGCTGCGCGCTTCGCGGATGAACGTGCTCTTGGCGATCGCCCATGAATGAGGCCCCGGTCCATACGTGGCGACCCCATCCTCCGCACGTTCGCCTGTCAACCGGAGGACTGCTCCGATGGCGTCGGGCCGTGGCCCGGAGGCGCTCCTGCCGGCCGAACGCGCGGGCGCTCTCGCGGGCACGGGCCATCGCCGGCTTCGACGGCCGGCCCTGCCACATCCACCGGCTCGCGGTGCAACCCGGCCACCGCAGCCAGGGTGTGGCGAACGCGCTGCTGCGCGCCGCGGAGGAGCGGTTCATCCCTATCGGCGGCCGGCGGGGCGACGCGATGGTACTCGATCCGAACGAGCCGGCTCACCACGCCTGGAGCGCCGCCGGATATGCCCCGCAGCCGCAGTGGAGCCGCTGGGTCGAGCTGCTCGCCGGCTGACGCGCCTCATGGGCCGGGCGCCGGGCCTCTGGCACGCTGTCCCTCACGTCCGGCTGTCCGGCCCCGCACCGCCCCCCTTTGCCTGTCCTTTACCATGGGTGGTCCATTCCTCATGACGTGAAAGGTGTGAGCGTCCGCCGATGGGCGAGCCTCCCTGCAGTCCCCGTCGAACAGATCGTTCCGCGGTCCTTCCTCCCCTGCCGGAACATGGATGGGAGGTGTTCCGATGACCGAAGTGCTGCTGCTGGTGGTCGCCCTCCTGCTGACGCTTGCCTGCGGCGTCTTCGTGGCGGCCGAGTTCTCGCTGACCACGGTCGAGCGCAGTGTCCTGGAGAAGGCTGCAACCGACGGCGAGCGTGGCGCGGACTCGGCTCTCAAGGCCGTACGCAGCCTCACCTTCCAGCTCTCCGGGGCGCAACTCGGCATTACCGTCACCGGACTGGTCATCGGCATGCTCGCCGAACCGTCGCTCGGCAGGCTGCTCACCGGCCCGTTGAAGGCCGCAGGTCTTCCCGGCTCCGCCGCCTCCTCCGCAGCCCTGGTCCTCGGTACGGCGGTCTCCACGGTCGTCCTCATGGTCGTCGGCGAACTGGTGCCCAAGAACTGGGCGATCTCCCGCCCGCTGTCGGTGGCCCGCCATGTGGCGGGCATCCAGCGCGCGTTCAGCACCACGTTCCGTCCGCTGATCGGCCATCTGAACTCGACCGCCAACCGCCTGGTGAGCCGCATGGGGCTGGAGCCCGCCGAGGAACTGGCCTCCGCGCGCGGACCGCGGGAACTGGTCGCTCTGGCACGGCATTCGGCCAAGGAGGGCTCCCTCGAGGCGGACACCGCGGAGCTGTTCGTCCGGATGCTGAACCTCTCGGAGCTGACGGCGGAGAACGTCATGACCCCGCGGGTCCAGGTCGTCGCCCTCGACACGCGGACGACGGCGGAGGACGTCGCGAACGCGGCCCGGGCCACGGGCCTCTCCCGCTTCCCCGTCTACCGCGACAACCTCGACACCGTGATCGGCACCGCGCACATCAAGGACGTCGTGGCCATTCCGGACGACGAACGCCCCTGGCGCCCGGTCTCGGAGATCATCCGGGAGCCCGTCCTCGTCCCCGAGTCGCTGGCCGTGGACCGGCTGCTGGACCGGCTCTCCCCCAAGCACGCCATGGCCGTCGTCATCGACGAGTACGGCGGTACGGCGGGCGTGGTCACGCTCGAGGACATCGTCGAGGAGGTGGTCGGCGAGGTCCGCGACGAGCACGACCCGCTCGAAGTTCCGGACCTGGCGCCCGCGGGCATCGACGCCGCGGGGTGGGCGATGTACGACGCGGACGGCGCCATCCGTACGGACCAGATGGAGGACATCGGCCTGCATGCGCCCGAGGGGCCGTACGAGACGCTCGCCGGCCTGGTGGCGACGGAGGTCGGCCGTATCCCGGAGGAGGGGGACGTCGTGGAGGTGGACGGATGGCGGATCGAGGTCGTGGACGCGACCGGCCACCGGGCCGCGCGGGTACGGCTGCACCAACCGCCGGGCGACACGTCCGAACCGGCTCACGAGGAAGGCGCCGACCGATGATCCTGGTGCAGCTCTTCGTCGGCCTGCTGAGCCTGGTCACCAACGCCTTCTTCGTCGGCGCCGAGTTCTCGCTGATCTCCGTCCGCCGCAGCCAGGTCGAGCCGCTCGCCGACCGGGGCGACCGCCGGGCGCACAGCGCGCTGTGGGGTCTGCAGCACATCACCGTCGTGATGGCCGCGGCTCAGCTCGGCATCACACTGAGCACGCTGGTGCTCGGTGTGGTCGCGGAACCGGCGATCGCGCATCTGCTGGAGCCGCTGTTCCACGTGGCGGGTCTGCCGGTCGGGCTGATCCACCCGGTTTCGTTCGTCATCGCCATCTCGGCCGCGACCTATCTGCACATGCTCCTCGGCGAAATGGTGCCGAAGAACGTGGCGCTCGCGGAGCCCGTCCGTACGGCGTTGGTCCTGGGTCCGCCGATGGTGGCGGTGACGCGCGCGGTGCGTCCGGTGATCTTCGCCGTCAACGCCTTCGCGAACGCCCTGCTGAAGCTCCTGCGCGTGCAGCCGCGCGACGAGGTGCCCGCGACGTTCTCGGACGACGAGCTGGCCCGGATCGTGGCCGACTCCAGCCAGGCGGGACTGCTCGACGACCGGGCCACGGAGCGGCTGCGCGACGCCCTGGAGCTGGGGCGCCGCCCGGTGCGCCAGGTGGTGGTCCCCGTCGAGCGCGTGGTCACGGCCCCGGTCGCGGTGACGCCGGAGGGTCTGGAGCGGCTGTCGGCCGACTCCGGATTCTCCCGGTTCCCCGTCGTCGACGGCGACCGGATCCTGGGCTACATGCACGTCAAGGACGCACTGGACGTCCGGCCCCCGGACAAGCCGTTCCCCAGGGGTGCGCTGCGGCCGATCGCGCGGATCACGGCGTCGATGCCGCTGGACGACGCCCTGGGCGCACTGCGGAGCAGCGGCACGCACGTCGCGGTGGTGATCGGAGACGACGGGCGTCTGGACGGAATGGTCACCATGGAGGACGTACTGCGGGAACTGGTCGGCAAGGCCCCCACGGCCTGAACGCCCGGCTCGCGGGGCAGGGCCCGGGACCCTCAGGCCGTACGACCCGGGGCCCCTGGCCGTACGGCCCCCGAACCCCCAGGCCGTACGGGCCCCCGGGCCCCCGGGCCCCCGGGCCCAGCGGCACCCGGACCCCCGGGCCGAACGACCCCGGGGCCCCCGGGGCCGGTCGGCCCCCGGCACCCGGCCGTACGGAACATCGGCCGTACGGAGCCGGGCACCGGACGTTCGGACCGACATCACCGAGCATCACCGAGCATCACCGAGCATCACCGGAGGAAGGATCGCGGATGACGTCCCAGCTCGTGATCGACGCGGTCTCGGTCGGCTACCCCGGTCGGCCCGTGCTGGAGCATGTGTCACTGCGCATCCCTCCCGGCGACCACGTGGGGGTCATCGGCGACAACGGCTCGGGGAAGTCGACACTGCTGCGGCTCATCGCCGGCCGCCTGGCCCCCGACGAAGGCCGGGTCACCGTCACCGCCGACGGCGGCACCGGCTACCTCCCGCAGAGCCTCGAACTGCCCGCCCGCTCCACGGTGCGCGAGGTGATCGACGAGTCCCTCGCCGACCTGCGCGACCTGGAGCGGCGGATGCGCGAGGCGGAGGCAGCGCTCGGCAGCGCCGATGGACAGGAGGTCGCGGCGTACGGCGACCTGGTCACGGCGTACGAGGCGCGGGACGGCTATCTCGCCGAGACCCGACTGGACGCGGCCCTGCACGCCCTCGGCCTGCCAGGTCTGGACCGTGGCCGGATGCTCGGCACGCTGTCGGGCGGCGAGCAGTCCCGGCTCGCGCTGGCCTGCGTCCTGACCTCATCTCCCGAACTGCTGCTGCTGGACGAGCCGACGAACCACCTGGACGAGGAGGCCGTCGCCTGGCTGGAAGAGCGGCTGCGGGCGCACAAGGGCACGCTCGTGGCGGTCACGCACGACCGGGAGTTTCTGGACCGCGTTGCCGACACGGTGGTGGAGGTGGACGGCGACCGGCGGTCGCTCGCCCGCTACGGCGGCGGCTGGACCGGTTTCCTCCGGCAGAAGGCCGCGGAGCGGCACCGCTGGGAGCAGCGCTACCGCGAGTGGCGGGAGGAGGTCGCGCGGCAGGAGGAGCTGGCGTCGGCGGCTTCGGCACGGATGACGACGGGCTGGCGGATGAGCGAGCGGCCCGCGTGGACCAAGCATCAGCGGTCGGCGGAGGGCCAGCTCTCGGGTCGGGTACGCAATGCCCGCGAGCGGCTGAAGCGGCTGCACGCCGAGCCGGTGCCCCGCCCGCCGGACCCGCTGCACTTCACCGTGGCCATCGGCGGCGGGCAGTCGGAGAACGGTGACGGGGCGGCGGCCGAGCAGCCGGTGGCCGAACTGGTGGAGGTTGCCGTCGCCGGCCGGCTGTCGGTGGAACGGCTCGCGCTGGGCGCGGGCGAGCGCCTGCTGGTGATGGGCCCGAACGGCGCGGGCAAGACGACCCTGCTCCGTGTGCTCTCGGGTGAGCTGGCACCCGACCGGGGCGGTGTCCGGCTGCCGGAGCGGATCGGCAGGCTGCCGCAGGAGGTGCCTGCCATCGCCTCACGGCGTCCGCTGCTGGCCGCGTTCGCCGAGGGGCTGGCCGGCGATCCGGAGGAGCACGCCGACACCCTGGCCGCGCTGGGCCTCTTCCGCGAGGAGGACTTCCAGGTACCGGTCAGCGGGCTGTCGGTGGGCCAGCGGCGGCGGCTGACGCTGGCACGGCTGCTGACCCGGCCGGTGGAGATGCTGCTGCTGGACGAGCCGACGAACCACCTGTCGCTGGGGCTGGTGGAGGAGCTGGAGCAGGCACTCGCGGGGTACGCGGGGACGCTCGTGGTGGCGTCGCACGACCGCCGACTGCGGGCCCGGTTCACGGGCACGCGGCGGGAGATGGCAGAGGGGCGGCTGCTGCCCCTGGAGGTCTGACGGACCCGGGGGTGGGCCTGCGGCCCCCGGGGTGTGCGGGCCGGGGTGTGCGGGGATCGTGGAGGGCTCGGGGCCACTCGGCTGTGCGCGCCGGGGGAACGCGCTCATGGGGCCACGGTGCGCGGGGGCCGGGTGCGGCGTCGGCATGCGGCTCGCCCCGCGACGAACTCAGGGCTCGGAGCCCGAGATAAGAAGTCGGGTCCGGGGTCAGAACTTGGCTCCGAGGTCAGAACCCGGGTCCGTGGTCAGAGCTCGGGGTCCGAGGTCAGAACTCGGCTCCGAGGAGAGGCTCAGAGACCGGAGCCGGGGCTCGGGATCCGAGGTCCCAGCTCGTGGCTCAAGGGCGCGGGGCCGGGTCAGTCGAGTTCGAACCAGACCGACTTGCCGTCGGCGGTCTGCTCCACGCCCCAGTCGGTGGACATGCGGTGGACGAGCTCCAGCCCGCGGCCGCCCTCGTCGTCCGGAGCGGCCGCTCGCCGGTGCGGCAGCTCCCGGCTCCCGTCCTCGACGCGGCACCGCAGGTTCTCGTGGCGCTCGACCGTGAGCCTGAGGGGGCCGTCGGTGTGCAGAAGGGCGTTTCCCACGAGCTCGCTCACCAGCAACTCCGCGGTGTGGGCGAGATGTTCGAGCTCCCAGTCGGTGAGTACGGCGCGCAAGGCCCGCCGGGCGCTCCGGCATGCGGCTGGGTCACTGGGCAGATGCCAGGGGCCGGCCTTGCGGCCGTCCTGGCGGGGCACTCCCGCGAGGACGCTGCCCTCCGCTCTGTGCGGAGGGGCCTCCTCCGGGGCCCCGGATATGGGTGGGTGGTGCATCGCGGGTCTCCATTGCGGCCTTGGCCGGCGGCGCGGAGACGCCGGCTCCCGGTGCGACCAACGGTGAGGCGCTCCCCGTATCGGGAAAATGACACGTATCACTGTCACTGGTCTACTGCCCGGTAAACCCTAATTAGGCTTTACCGAGAAGTAAAGTGCACTACATGATCGGTAGACCGAGTGACGAGGACATGCTCGATGCTGCCTGCACGGTATTCGCCGAACTCGGCTTCCGTGCAGCCACTATGGATGACATCGCGGCAAGAGCAGGGACGACCAAGCCGACGCTCTATGCCCACTTGGGCAGCAAGGACGATCTCTATCGGAGATGCGCGGAGTGGTCCGCGGAAACGCTCGGCGCCGATCTCTCCGAGGCCTTCGCCTCAGCCGTGGAGCTCCCGTTGGAAGGCCAGATCCGTGCGGGCATGACCACCCTTTTCGGCTACGCGGCCGAGCACTCTCCGAAATTCCTGCTGCTCTTCGGAACCGACCCCGCCGGACCCGTCACCACGACCCGTGACCGACTTGCGGGCATCACCACCGAGGAAATCGCCGTACGCATTCGCGACTTCACAGAACGCCATGGGAGAGGTCGCTGGGGTGTGAGTGCCGAACTGTGCGCTTCGATGATCGTGGGACTGACGCTCGAGGGCGCGCGCTATGCACTCGCGAATGCTTCTCTCGACGCTTCGACGGCGGGAGAGTTCGCCACGGCGTTCACGGTGTCCGCTCTGCGGCACATCGATCCGGCACATGCCGAGGAAATCGACGTAGCGGCACCGGCGGCGGAATCCGGCTGATTCCGTTTACGTCATCCGACCCGGCCGTGCCGGTTCTCCGTCGATTCCTGCACCCAAGTCGGCCTCATGCGGGCCGAGTTCCGCAGGCGGCCGGCAGCCGGCCCGAAACCGTCCGCCGCGGGACGGCGGCCACGACGCGGCCAGGGGATGCGCCTGCAGTCCGCACAACCGCGCCGGATAGGATCCCCGCGCCATGGAGACGAATGCCCCATACACCAGTCTTGTCGCGGTCGGCGACTCCTTCACCGAAGGCATGTCGGACGTGCTGCCCGACGGCAGCCACCGCGGTTGGGCCGACCTCCTCGCGGGGAGGCTCGCGGCGCGCTCCCCCGGGTTCCGGTACGCCAACCTCGCGGTACGCGGCAAGCTGATCGGGCAGATCGTCGACGAGCAGGTGCACCCCGCCGCCGCGATGGGCGCGGATGTGATCACTCTGGTCGGCGGGCTCAACGACGCGCTGCGCCCCTCCTGCGACTTCGGCATGATCCGGGAACGCCTCGAGAACGCCGTCACCGAACTCGCCCCCGCCTGCCGCCGGCTCGTCCTCATGCGCAGCCCGGCGCGGCGCGGACCGGTCGGCACGCGCTTTCTGCCACGTATGCACCAGTTGTTCGGCATCCTGGAGGATCTGGCCGACCGGCACGGCACCGTGCTCGTGGACCTCTTCGGCAGCACGGCGCTCGGCGATCCCCGGATGTGGTCCGACGACCGCCTGCACCTGAACTCCGAGGGCCACCGGCGGGTGGCCGAGGCGGTGTGGCAGGGGCTGGGTCACACCCCGGAGTGGGACTGGCGTACGCCGCTGCCGCCCGCCGCCCCGGCCCCCTGGTACGTACGGCAGGCCGGGCACGCCCGTTTCGCCCGCGAGCACCTCGTGCCCTGGATCGGCAGGCGGCTGACCGGGCGCTCCTCCGGTGACGGCCGCCCGCCCAAGCGCGCGGAACTCCTGCCGTACGAGGCGTGAGCGAGGTCGCGGCGCGAGGGGAGACTCGGGGCGCCCCGCGAGCACCGCGCCTCCGGCCGTCCCGCATCCCGTACCGCGGTTGTGGGGACCTACGAACCGGCGCCCGGGCCTGCGTCGGAGCAGCGCCCCAGGCCGGGGCGCTGGCCTGCGGGAACGCCCAGTAGACTCGGGTCCCGTGACCTCCAAGCCCCGCATCCCCAATGTCCTGGCCGGCCGCTACGCTTCCGCGGACCTCGCCGTGCTGTGGTCCCCCGAGTACAAGGTGACCCTGGAGCGGCGGCTCTGGCTGGCCGTGCTCCGTGCGCAGAAGGATCTCGGCATCGAGGTCCCCGAGCAGGCGCTCGCCGACTACGAGCGCGCCCTCGACCAGGTCGACCTCGCCTCGATCGCGGAGCGCGAGAAGGTCACGCGGCACGATGTGAAGGCCCGTATCGAGGAGTTCAACGCACTGGCGGGGCACGAGCACGTACACAAGGGCATGACCTCCCGGGACCTCACCGAGAACGTCGAGCAGCTCCAGGTCCGGCTCTCCCTGGAGCACGTCCGGGACCGTACGGTGGCGGTACTGGCGCGCCTGGGCCGGCTGGCGGCCGAGCACGCCGAGCTGGTGATGGCGGGCCGCTCGCACAATGTGGCCGCGCAGGCCACCACCCTCGGGAAGCGCTTCGCGACCGCGGCGGACGAACTGCTCGTGGCGTACGGGCGTCTGGAGGAGCTGCTCGCCCGCTACCCGCTGCGCGGCATCAAGGGCCCCGTCGGCACCGCACAGGACATGCTCGACCTGCTCGGCGGCGACGTGGAGAAGCTGGCGGACCTGGAGGCCCGGATCGCCGAACACCTCGGTTTCTCGCAGGCGTTCACCTCGGTCGGCCAGGTCTATCCGAGGTCGCTGGACTACGACGTGGTCAGCGCGCTCGTGCAGCTCGCCGCCGCACCGTCCTCCCTCGCCAGGACCATCCGCCTGATGGCCGGGCACGAGCTGGTGACCGAAGGCTTCAAGCCCGGCCAGGTCGGCTCCTCCGCGATGCCGCACAAGATGAACACCCGCTCCTGCGAGCGCGTGAACGGTCTCGCGGTCATCCTCCGCGGCTACGCCTCGATGACCGGCGAACTCGCGGGCGACCAGTGGAACGAGGGCGACGTCTCCTGCTCGGTGGTGCGCCGCGTCGCCCTCCCCGACGCCTTCTTCGCCTTCGACGGCCTGCTGGAGACCTTCCTGACCGTGCTGGACGAGTTCGGTGCCTTCCCCGCGGTCATCGCCCGCGAACTCGACCGCTACCTGCCGTTCCTCGCGACGACCAAGGTTCTGATGGGCGCTGTGCGGGCCGGCGTCGGCCGGGAGATCGCACACGAGGTGATCAAGGAGCACGCCGTGGCGTCCGCACTCTCCATGCGCGAGAAGGGCGTCGACCGCAACGAGCTGCTCGACCGCCTCGCCGACGACGAGCGCATCCCGCTGGACCGGGCGCAGCTCGACGCGCTGATGGCCGACCGCCTGTCCTTCACCGGCGCCGCGGCCGGTCAGGTGGCCGCCGTCGTACGCCGTATCGAGCAGATCGCGGAGCAGCACCCGGTGGCGGCCGGATACGCACCCGGGGCGATCCTCTGACCCGGCCGACGCCCGAGGAGCTGGAGGCCGCCCGGGGCCGGACGATCGGCGACGTGCTCGCGGGCGGACTGCGGGTGCTCTTCTGCGGCATCAATCCGGGGCTGATGTCGGGCGCGACGGGTCATCACTTCGCCCGTCCCGGCAACCGGTTCTGGCCCGCGCTTCACGCCTCGGGCTTCACCCCGCGCCAACTGGCCCCCGCGGAACAGCGCGAACTGCTCACCCACCGGCTCGGCATCACCAATGTCGCTGCGCGAACGACGGCACGGGCCGGCGAACTCACCGACGAGGAACTGCGCGAGGGCGGCCGTGTCCTCCGGGAGAAGGTGGAGCGATACGAGCCGCAGTGGCTCGCGGTGGTCGGCGTGACCGCGTATCGCATCACCTTCGGCGACCGCAGGGCGCGAATCGGCCGTCAGGAAGCGGTGATCGGCGGAACGCACATCTGGGTACTGCCCAACCCCAGTGGCCTGAACGCCCATTGGACACTGTCCGCCATGGCCGAGGAGTTCGCCCGGCTCCGTGAGGCCGCCGGTCTGCCGGACGCCCGCTCCGGCCTCCCGCGCTGACCAGGGTGTCGCATCAGGGAGTCGCCCCACCATCGACGAAGGCCTCGTCCCCTATGGCGGCGACCAGTTGGACGCTCTGGGGCGACTGCGGCTCGTCCCGGCTGATGCCGAGCGCGACCCAGCGGCCGTCCACGCTCCAGGCGTGCACCTCCCCGACGAACGCACTCAGCGTGCACCACGGCTCCCGGACCGGCTCACCCATCGCCGAGCGCTCCAAGTGACCGTCCAGGCCCATGAGTTCGGGATTGCCCCACCGGTAGGTGAGCACCTGGACGAGCACCTGCAATTCGGCCTCGAACTCCTCCCGCGCGTCCCGGACGAGGGTGAAGTCGTCGTCGCCGAACCGGTCGCTGTACTCGAGTTGGGCAACGTGGAAGCCCGGCCCGCTCTCGACGCCGCGCTCGGTCCGCCGCCGCGCCGGGAAGGGAAGGGCGCGCAGGCGGTCGATGGCGCCCAGGTGAGCGGTCGTGCTGTCCATGACGTCAGTAAACCCGGCGCAGCCGACAATTGGCGAAGCGTCAGGACGAACCACACCTGACGCGGGTGTGCCGCGCCAATGGTCATGGGCGCGCTGACCAGGCGGTCCCGCACGCGATGACGCCCCCACCCGTACGCGGTGGTGCCGGTGCCCACACTCGGTGGTACCGCCGCCCGCACGCCGGTGCCGGTGCCGCCCGCAACGCCGGTACGGGCCGTCGCGGCGGTCCCCGCCGCTGTCACCGGGCGGCTCGCCGCCCCGCAGCTCAGCGGCTACGATCCGGCTCACACGGGCTGGAGGGAGGCCGGGTCTTGGCGCGGCTCACCGGCGGGGATCCGTCCCTGCTGCGACGGATCAATTCGGCGGTGGTGCTGTACGCGCTGCGGGACGCCGAAGCGGCCACGCTGACGCATCTCGTCCAGATCACCGGCCTCTCGCGGCCGACCGTCGAGGGAATCGTCGAGGGGCTGATCGAGACCGGGCTCGTGCGCGAGGCGCCCGCCGTCGAAGGCGGGACGCGGCGCCAGGGCCGCCCCGCGCGCCGCTTCCGCTTCCACTCCGAGGCCGGGCATCTCCTCGGAATCGAAATCGGGCCGCACCGGGTCGCGGCCGTGATCGCCGATCTGAGCGGGAGCGTGGCGGGATCGGCGGTGCGCGAGGTGCCGGAGGCGGCATCGGCCGACGAGCGGCTGGAGCGTGTCCGGGCGGTGGTCGCCGAACTGCTGCGGAGGACCGGCGTGGTGCGCAGCTCGCTGCGCGCCGTCGGTGTGGGCTCGCCCGGGATCGTCGAGGCGGACGGCACCGTACGGCTGTGCACGGCACTGCCGGGGTGGACCGAACTCCGGCTCGGCGAACGGCTCCAGCGCTCCTTCCGCTGCCCGGTGCTGGTGGAGAACGACGCCAACGCGGCCGCGGTCGCCGAGCACTGGAAGGGCGCGGGCGCCGCTTCCGATGACATCGTTTTCGTTCTGGCCGGACTCAGTCCCGGAGCGGGCTCGCTCATCGGCGGCCGGCTGCACCGGGGCTACGGCGGTGCGGCCGGAGAGATCGGCGCGCTGCATCTGCTGGGGCGGGAAGCGACTCCGGAGCAGGTGCTGTCGCCGACCGGCGATCCGCTGCCTCCGCTCGACGAGGCCGCCGTGACACGGGTGTTCGCGCAGGCCCGCGGCGGGGACGAGCGGGCGGTGCAGGCCGTGGACCGGTTCATCCGGCGGCTGGTGCACGACGTCGCCGCTCTTGTGCTCGCCCTCGACCCGGAGCTGGTGGTCGTGGGCGGCTGGGCGGCCGGGCTCGACGGGGTCCTCGGCCCGCTTCGGAGCGAACTCGCCCGCTACTGCCTGCGGCCGCCGCGGGTGGAGTTGTCGGTGCTGGGCGAGGCGGCCGTCTCGACGGGCGCGCTGCGCCTGGCCCTGGACCACGTCGAGGAGCAGCTCTTCGCGGTCGAGCGCACGGTGACCGCACGCGGCTGAACCCCACCCCGGATCGGCGCACCGTACGTCACCGGTTTCCGGCGGCATCCTGCCCGCCTCTTCTTCTGCCTCCGACCCGCTGCTGCCGCACGCTTCGGGGCACCTGCCCGCAGATGTCGAGACGCCGGACTCACGAGGGGCTCGTGACGCCGGGCTCGCGAGGCCGGGTCACGGGCCGGGCTCCTGACGCGGGGTCACGACGCCGGACTCACGGGGCCAGGCTCGCGAGGCCGGGTCACGGGCCGGACTCACGACGCCGGACTCACGACGCCGGACTCACGGGGCCGGGCTCGCGAGGCCGGGTCACGGGCCGGACTCACGACGCCGGACTCACGGGGCCGGGCTCGCGAGGCCGGCGTGTGACGCAAAGTCCCCGCCCGGACCGGGGCCCTGCCCTCGGTCACCGGGACACGGGGAGGGGGCCGGACGACGAAGGCTGGGCCGGATCCCGGCGCCCCATCGCAAAAGGCCCTGTCACCGCCGGACCCGGCGACGGCAGGGCCCGCCCGCGATCACGTGTCCTCCGGCCTCAGGAGGCCCGGCGATCCTCGCCGGGGTCGCCGATCTGCACCGACCCCGTCTCGCCGAACGTCAGCCGGCAGGTGTCCGCGCGGTAAGTCGCCACGCCGACCGCGACCGTACGGCCCTCCGCGAAGTAGCGTGCCGTGACGACCAGTACCGGCGCTCCCGGCAGACGGTCGAGCTGCTTGGCGTCGTCTGCCCGGGCCGATCCCAGTTCCACGGAGCGGTCCTGCCCCTCCAGCTCCAGGCGCTGCAGCTCGCGCAGTACCGCCCGCGCCCGCGCCGCAGCGCCGAGTTGGTCGATGGCCGTGAGTCCGGGTACCGATGCGGCGGGGACGTAGAACAGCTCGGCGGCGACCTGCTGTCCTTGCGTCCCGCGGGTGCGGCGAACGCTGTGGACCTGCTCCTCCGGATCGATGCCGAGCAGGCGTCCGACGGAGGCGGGGGGCGTGGTCGTCTCGCTGTCGACCGGCTGCCAGGCGTCGGTGCCCGAGCCCGGCCAGGCGTGATCCTCGGGGCCGACATTGACGCCCATACGGGGCGGGGCGACGGTGGTGCCGACGCCGCGGCGCCGCTGGAGACGGCCTTCCAGTTCCAGCTGCTCGAGCGCCTGGCGCAGGGTGGCACGCGCGACGCCGAACCGGGCCGCGAGTTCGCGCTCGTTGGGCAGGATCTCGCCCACCTCGAATTCGGAGTCCAGTGCGTCGCTGAGCACGGTCTTCAGGTGCCAGTACTTGGGCTCCGGCACTGATTCGAGCTGCGTGGTCCCCACCCTGTCCTCCGCGATCTCCGTGTCCCCGGGGCCCCCGGCCGGGGGCAGGGATATTAAAGCCCTTGTTTATTAAAGGTTCTTGCACTATCCCTGCGACCATAGGGCGGGCCCCAGCCTTGGTCAAGACCAATCCTCGGCCCGTCGTCCGGCTCCCGCGGCCCCGCCGCCCAGCGTTCACACGACGTTCTCGAACCCCGGGTCCGGTGACCACCGCGGGGCGCGGTGTACCGTCGGCGATCACCGCCGGAGCAGGTGTCACCGGCGGAACGGGAGGCGACCCACCGTGGACCGGATCACCGTGGTCACCGGCGGCAGCCGGGGGATCGGGGCAGCCGTGGCCGTACGGCTGGCCCGCGCCGGGCACCGGATCGCCATCGGCTACGAGCGGGACCTGGACTCCGCCGAGGAGACGGCCGCCGCCGTACGCGACGTGGGCTCGGACTGCGTCGTCGTCCGGGTGGACGCCGGCGCCGAGGAGCAGGTCGACGCTCTCTTCGACGAGGTGAGGAAGGCTCTCGGACAGGTCACCGCACTCGTCAACAACGCCGGGATCACCGGACCGCTCGGGCACTTCGGGGACACCTCCCCCGAGGTGATGCGCCGCGTGGTGGAGGTGAACGTGACGGGCGCCATGCTCTGCGCCCGCCGCGCCGTACGGGAGATGTCGACGCGGTACGGCGGCAGCGGTGGAGCGATCGTCAACGTCTCGTCGGCCGCGGCGACGCTGGGCAGCCCCGGCGAGTACGTGCACTACGCGGCCGCCAAGGCCGCCGTGGACGCGATGACGGTCGGCCTGGCCAAGGAACTCGGCCCGGAGGGGGTCAGGGTCAACTCCGTGCAGCCCGGCATGATCCTCACGGACATCCATGCCGCGATGGGCGATCCGGAGCGGCCGTGGCGCAACCCGGAGCGGGTGCCGATGCGCCGCCCCGGAGAGCCGGAGGAGGTCGCGGCCGCGGTTGCCTGGCTTCTCTCCCCCAGAGGCGTCGTACACGACGGGCGCGATGCTGCGCGTCTCGGGCGGTCTGTGAGTCGGGGCCGCCGTACCGGGGGCCGGCCGGTACGGGCCCGGGACAGCGCACGGGACCGCCCGCGCGGCCGGTCACGGGGTGACGGCGCCGAGCTTGTCGGGTTCCGCACGATGTAGACGCAGGCGATCCGGCCGTCTTCGGTCAGGTCCAGGGACAGAACGCTGTCCGGCTTCCCGCCGACGAGTACCCCGGCGATTTCCGCGTACGGGAAGCCGAAGGCGTCCCGGAGCACGAACACCGCGCGTTCCAGGGGCGAGAGGGACTCCAGCAGGACGAGCACGGCGAAGGACACCGACTCGGCGAGCACGGCCCGTTCGGCGGCATCGGGGACCGTAACGGCGAAGTCGGTTGCGATGGGCTCGGGCAGCCACGGGCCGACATAGGATTCGCGGCGCGACTGCAACTGCCGCAGCCGGTCGATGGCGAGGCGGGTCGTGATCCGTACGAGGAAGGCGCGTGGCTCGCGAACGGTCGCGTGGTCCGCGCCCGACCAGCGCAGCCACGCCTCCTGGACGATGTCCTCGGCGTCGGCGACGCGACCGAGCATGCGGTACGCGACGCCGGTCAGGACGGGTCGGTGCTCCTCGAAGACGTCGGTTGCACTATCGCTCGCCACGGTCTCGATCCCACCCGACCGCGGGGCCTGTGTCCAGCCGACAGCGGCGCGCGGGGACCGTTTTGACCTGATTCGGGGGGCGTTCACGGAAAGGTCCGCGAACTCGGGGCTACCGAACGGTAATTGTTCCTGACATCCTGTCTACCCGCCCATCCCCGCGTTCACCGGCGTCGCACGGCGACGGTCAGGAGCACCACATGTCCGCAACGGTTTCCTTCACGGTCGACTCACCCACCGGCGCGTACCCGGTCTCGGTGGTGTACGAGCGACGCGGCTCCGGTGAGCCGCTGCTGCTCCTGCACGGTATCGGCCACCACCGCCAGGGGTGGGACCCGGTGCTGCACATCCTCGCCGCGGAACGCGACGTGATCGCCATCGACCTGCCGGGCTTCGGGGAGTCCCCCGCACTGCCCGAGGGCGTATCGCACGATCTCCCCACAGTGGTGCCGGTGCTCGGCGCACTCTGCGAGGCGCTGGAGCTCGACCGGCCGCACGTCGTGGGGAACTCGCTGGGCGGGCTGCTGGCGCTGGCGATGGGCCGCGACCGGCTCGCACGGTCCGTGACCGCCCTTGCCCCCGCCGGATTCTGGTCCGAGGCCGAGCGGCGCTACGCCTTCGCGCTGCTCCGCGGCATGCGCGCGGGCGCCCGGATTCTGCCACCGCCCATGGTGGAGCGGCTGTCCCGCTCCACTGCGGGCCGCGCGGTGCTCGTCAGCTCCATCTACGCGCGGCCCGGGCGGCGTTCACCGGAGGGCGCGGCGGCCGAGACGCTGGCGCTGCGCGAGGCGAGCGCCTTCTGGCCCACACTCGCCGCGGGCCGACCCGTCGTGTTCAGTGATGACGTGCCCGGCGTACCGGTCACGATCGCCTGGGGCACCCGCGACCGGCTGCTGATTCCCCGTCAGGGCGTCCGCGCCAAGGAGACCATCCCCGGCGCGCGTCTCGTACGGCTTCCGGGCTGCGGCCATGTGCCGATGAGCGACGACCCGGCGCTCGTGGCGCGGGTGATCCTCGACGGCAGCCGTACGCCGGCGGTCGCGTAGGACCGTCGCGCCGGTCAGATCCGGCGGCGCAGAACCTCGATGGCGACGAGATAGGTGACCGCCGACACCAGCAGCAGGCCGCCCGGAATCCAGGACGGGCCTCCCGTGGCCAGTGCGGCGATCAGCCATACCCCGAGCACGACGGTGAGAACGCCGTCGCAGACGGCCATGGCCAGGACGTCGATCTCCTGCTCCCGCGGGTCGCCCCCGGCCACGACGCGCCCGGCCTCCCGGCGCCCGCCGCGCGCGCAGACCCAGGCCGGCAGGCCGAACCCGGCCGCGCCCACTGACCCGGCGCGCCCCCACGCCACCGGACCCCGGCGCGACGGCGAACGCGCACGCGTCAGCTCTTGTCGATCACGTCTTGTCGATCACGCAGAACCGGTTCCCCTCGGTATCGGCGAGCACGACGAAGTCGGAGTCGTCCTCGTAGAGGTCCCAGTCGACCCGCTCCGCCCCGAGTGCGACCAGCCGCTCGACCTCCGCGGCCTGGTCCGTGGCGTACAGGTCCAGATGCAACCGGGGGTGTTCCTGCACCGGGGTCTCGCTCAGGCCGAGCGACAGCGCGGTCCCGGGCCCCTCGGCCGGTACGAGAACGGTCCAGCCGTCCTCGACGTCCCCGTCACGCGGAACGTAGCCGAGCGCGCGCATCCAGAACACCGCGGCCCGCCGTACATCGGCGGCGCCCATCACGACGGATCCCATGGTCAGCACGGGCGAATTCTGGCACGCCGAGACCGATGCCGTGAGGGATGCGCTTCATCGCTCGGCCAGGAGCTGCTCGCACCAGATCGTCTTGCCCACGCGCGAGTGGCGTGTGCCCCAGCGCTGGGTGAGCTGGGCGACCAGGAGGAGCCCGCGTCCTCCCTCGTCGGAGAGGCGGGCCCGGCGCATGTGCGGGGCGGTGCTGCTGGCGTCGGACACCTCGCAGATGAGCGTATGGTCCCGCAGCAGCCGTAGCTGGATGGGGCCTTGGGCATGGCGGATGGCGTTGGTGACCAGCTCGCTGGCGACCAGTTCGGTGATGTGGACCGCGTGCTGGAGTCCCCAGTCGTGGAGCTGGTCGATGACCCAGGACCGTACGTATCCGACGGACTCGGGTTCGACCGGCACATCGAGGACGGCGACGTGGTCGGAGTCCAGGGATCGCATGTGGGCGATGAGGAGGGCGACGTCATCGGCCGGGGGACGGGTCGGCAGCAGGTCGTCGAGCACGGCCTCGCACCGGTCGCTCAGCGACGACGCGGGCTTCTCGAACGCCCGGCGCAGGCTGTCCAGGCCCTCGTCGATGCCGCGCTCCCGGTAGTTGAGCAGGCCGTTGGTGTAAAGGGCCAGCAGGGTGCCCTCGGGCAGGATCACCTCGGCCGATTCGAACGGCAGATGGCCGAGCCCGAGCGGGGGCCCGGCCGGCAGCTGAAGAATCTCCACCGCCCCGTCCGGGTGGACGACGGCCGGAGGCGGCTGTCCGGCGCGGGCGATGGAGCAGATCTGCGAAACCGGATCGTAGATCGCGTAGGTACAGGTGGCGCCCAGATCCGTGGCCTGGGTGTCGACGAGCTCGTCCTCGGCGGCGAGACGGATCACCAAGTCGTCGAGGTGCGTCAGCAGTTCGTCCGGGGGCAGGTCCACGTCGGCCAGCGTACGGACGGCCGTACGGAGGCGGCCCATGGTGGCGGCGGCGTGGATGCCGTGCCCGACGACATCACCCACGACCAGTGCGACGCGCTTGCCCGACAGGGGAATCACATCGAACCAGTCGCCCCCGACCCCGGAGCGCCCTCCGGCCGGCAGATAGCGCGAAGCGACCTCGACCGCGGTCTGCGTGGGGAGCCGCTGCGGCAGCAGGGTCTGCTGCAGGGTCAGGGCGGCGGTGTGCTCACGCATGAAGCGGCGCGCATTGTCCAGGCATACGGCGGCCCGCGCCACCAACTCCTCGGCCAGGAGCCGGTCGTCGTCGCTGAACGGCACCTTGGCCCGCCTGAGGAAGAGCGTGACGCCCAGCGTCGTGCCCCGCGCACGGATGGGAACACCCATGATCGCCTGGAAGCCGGACTTCGCGAAGCCGAGCGTTCGCACGGGGTCGTCGGCCAGCCATGCCTGCGTGGCCGGATCCTCCACCAGTTGCAGCACGGAACGCCCCGTCGCCATACAGCGCACGGGGGCCGACTGCGCCGGGTAGACGTCCACGTCCCCCGGCTGCAACAGGGCTTCCGGTGCGCCGGGGTTGACGGACTGGTTCGCCACCCGCCGCAGGGCCACACCACCGGTGAACGGGCCCGGTTCCTCCCCTTGCAGCAACGTCTCCAGCAGATCCACATGGACCCAGTCGGCGAGCCTGGGAACGGCCATCTCCGCGAGTTCCTGGGCGGTGCGCGTCACGTCCAGGGTGCTTCCTATGTGGGTACTGGCCTCGTTCAGCAGGTTCAGCCGCGCGCGGCTGCGGACCTGTTCCGTGATGTCCACGACGGTCGCGCAGATGCCGAGCATCCGTCCGCCGCGGTCCTGGAGCGGGGAGGCGGCGGCCGAGAAGATCATGTCGTGCTCGGGATCGGAAGGCATGCGGCCGCGCATCTCCCCCGAATAGACCGGTTCGCCCGTCTCCAGGACCCGCCGCATGCGCCGCTCCCAGACCACGGCATCCGGGCCGGAGAGGATCTCCGGCAGGCGCTTCCCCAGCCGGTCGGCCTCCGATACGCCCGTCAGCCGCGCCATCGTCTCGTTCTGGCGCACGCACTTCAGGTCCGTGTCGTAGACCGTCATCGCGACCGGGGAGCGTCTGTAGAGCCAGTCCAGCATGGCCTGCTCCTCCCCCAGGAGCAGGGAGTCCCCGGGGAACGCCGCGGTCACAAGCCACTGACGCTGCGTGCTGCCGTCGGGGAGGAAGCGGTAGCCCTGTGCCGCCAGGTGCAGGAGGCGGCCGCTGGCATGTCGCGCGGTCACCTCGCCCACCCAGTCGTCCTGGGTGCGTGGCGGGATCCAGAAGGGCGGGTCGCTGCCCGGTACGAAGAGGTCCGTCGCGGGCCGCCCGATGACCTCCCGCCCGGCGTGGCCGAGAAGCCGCTGGGCGTCCGGGCTCCATCCGGTGACGACCCCGTCCTCGTCGATCATGAACGAGGCCCAGCGGGACAAGTCCCCTCCCCGAGATTCCCGGCCATGGAGAAGGGCGTCTTCGGTGTTCATACCGCCCTGCCTCAGTCCGATGGAACCCGGATGGCCTGCACATCCCTGGGCCGACGCCAAGCCCTACGCCTTCAGCATGCTCTTCGAGCAGGCCCGGTTCAAATGGGGCGGAAACGGCAGTGGGGGCCATCACCACCGGCCGGGAGCGCGCACGGGAGGCGAGTCGAGGGGTCGCGCGGGACGTCGCGGTCGGGCCGTACGGGCGGTCACGTGGAGTGATGACTTCATGACAGCAAGCACGCGAAAAGGGATGCGCGCAGAGGTCCGGTAATTGTGCCGCGATCAGGCGTCCACAGGTCCGGCCGCGGGCGGCCAGTGGCCCGGTGACAGAACACCGAGGGCGTACGCCTTGGCCACCAGCGCCGTACGGTTCGGGGTCCGCCAGCGTCGCGACAGCCGGGTGACGTGGTAGTTGACCCCGTCCACGGTCAGGCCCGTCGCCTTCGCGATCGCCGCGGTGGTGAGCCCCGCGGCGGCCAGGGACAGCACCCTTCGTCCCACCGGGCCGACCTCGCCGTCATCCCGGGGGCGGCTGCCCCGCTCCGCCGCCTCGCGCGGCGCGGCGTCGACGGACCGGAGCACGACGAGCAGCGCGGGCACCGCGTGGGTGCCCTCGCTCACCGGGTCGACGGTCAGCTCGCCGCGCCGGTCCGCTCCCCCGGACGTCCAGCCCACCGCCAGCGGGTAGCGCGAGCGCCGGCCCACCCGGAGCGCGTCGGCGATCCGCTCCAACTGGGCCGAGGCCCGCGGATGGAAGAGGTCCAGCACATTGCGGCCGGTGAGCCGCCCCGCGGGCAGCCCCCACTCGGCGCCCAGGGCCGGATTGGCCAGCAGGATCTCGCCGTCCGTCCGGCACAGAGCCATGGCCAGGGGCATGCGGTCGAACAGCATGAGGAAGCGGTTGCGCCAGGCGATGGCCTCGGCGCAGCGGGTCCTCTCCGCTGCACCCGCCTCCGCGGTGGCCGCCCTCAGGTCCGCTGCGGCCTCCTCCGGCTCCTCGGGCATGCCCGTGCACCCCGGTCCAGCGCCGCTCCCCTTCGCCCGGCCCACGTCCACCGCTTCTCCCGGTCCCTGCCCGCCACTTGCTCCGGCCCCCATCTCCCGGTACCGCCCGCCGAACGGCCCGCGCGGATCAGTACGCAGGCCGCCGCGCAAGTCCCTACCGCGGGGAACCGCTACACGTTCCTGCAGTCGGCGCACACGGAACCGTACGCCACCGGGGACAGGGTGGAGTCAGGCGCCCTCGGGCCGGCCGGACCGCACGGAGTACGACGCGGTGCCCGGCGGCCGGGGCGGGCGCCGCCGCATCGAGCCCCCACCGGAAGAAGTACTGGTGATGACGACCGACACGACAGTCCTCCCGCACCACGACGCCGTCCCCGTCGTGGACATCTCCAGGACCGGTCCCACGAGCAAGCCGTTGCAGCAGGCCATGGATCTGGCCCGCCGTCACGGTCCGGTGTTCCGGCGCCGGTTGCACGGAATGGAGACCCTGTTCGTCAGCTCGCTCGACCTCGTCACGGAGCTGTCGGACGAGGCCCGGTTCGCCAAGTACGTGGGCCCCGCGCTGGAGAATGTCCGTGAGTTCACGGCGGACGGGCTGTTCACCGCTTACAACGACGAACCCAACTGGGCGAAGGCGCACGGGGTGTTGATGCCCGCCTTCGCCCTCGGCTCGATGAGGGCCTACCACCCGGTGATGCTGCGCGTCGCCCGGCGGCTCATCGCCTCGTGGGACACGGCAGCTGCCTCGGGCCGGCCCGTCGACGTGCCGGACGACATGACGCGGATGACGCTCGACACGATCGGACTGGCCGGATTCGGCTACGATTTCGGGTCCTTCGCCCGCAGCGAGGCGCACCCGTTCGTCGCGGCGATGGTCCGCTGCCTGGAGTGGGCCATGACCCGGCTGGGCAGCTCCCCGGACGGCGACTACGAGGTGCAGGACGCTGCGTTCCGCGTGGACGCGGACTATCTCGCACGCGTGGTCGACGAAGTGGTGGGCGCACGGACCGGCGGGGGCGGCCCGGGTGGCGCACCTGGCGGGGACGATCTGCTCGGGCTCATGCTGGGCGCCGGTCACCCGTCCCACGGCACCACGCTGGACACGGCCAACATCCGCAACCAGGTCATCACGTTCCTCATCGCCGGTCATGAGACGACCTCGGGCGCGCTCTCGTTCGCGCTCCACCACCTCCTCAAGGACCCGACGGTGCTCCGCCTCGTCCAGCGGGAGGTGGACGCGCTGTGGGGCGACGCGGCCGACCCGGACCCGACGTTCGAGGACGTCGGACGACTGCGGTACACCCGTCAGGTCGTCAGCGAGGCGCTGCGCCTGTGGCCGACGGCCGCGGCGTTCGGCCGTGAGGCGCGCGAGGACGTCCTGCTCGGGGGGCGGATCCCGCTGCGCGCGGGAGAGCCCGCCATCGTCCTGACCCCGATGCTGCACCGCGATCCGGCCTGGGGCGACAATCCGGAGCTGTTCGACCCGTCACGTTTCACTCCCGAGGCGGAGGCGGCGCGGTCCCCGCACGCGTACAAGCCTTTCGGTACGGGTGAACGGGCCTGTATCGGGCGGCAGTTCGCGCTCCACGAGGCGGTCATGCTGCTGGGGCTGCTGGTGCACCGCTACCGGCTGCTCGACCACACGGACTACCGGCTGGAGATCAAGGAGACACTGACCCTGAAGCCTGACGGCTTCACCATCATGCTCGCCCCGCGGACCCCGGGCGACCGCGTCGCCGACCGCACGGCACTCCCGGGGCCTCGACCCGCACCGTCCCAGGAGCCGGGCGGGGCCCCGGCGGCGGGTGCGGTTCCGGGCAGCGCACCGCCCGTACGGATCGCGCCGGGCACCGAACTGCTGCTCCTGCACGGGTCCAACTACGGCACCTGCCGCGGCTTCGCTCAGCAACTCGCCGATGAGGCCGAGGACCTCGGCTTCCGCCCGCCCGTGACCGCGCCCCTGGACGACCACGCCGGCCGGCTGCCCACCGACCGGGCGGTGGTGATCGTGGCGGCCTCCTACAACGGCCGGCCCACGGACGACGCGGCGGCCTTCGCGGAGTGGCTCGAAGAGGCCGGGCCCGGCACGGCTAAGGGAGTCACGTACGCGGTACTGGGCGTCGGGGACCGCAACTGGGCCGCCACCTATCAGCACGTGCCCACCTTCATCGACGAACGGCTCGCGGAACTGGGCGGCACGCGTCTGACCGAGCGCGGCGCGGCGGACGCCTCCGGCGATCTGGCCGGCGCGGTCGACGCATTCGCACAGCGGCTCTCACACGCCCTGCTGGAGCGGTACGGCAGTGGGGAGACGGGCGGGAGGGCCTCAGGCGTGCCGACAGCCGTGCTCCGGAAGGCCGAACCGGCCTTCACCGTCACGGAGTTGACGGGCGGGCCGCTCGACGCCCTGGCCGCCCGCCACGGCATGACCCGGATGACGGTGACCGAGGCCCGTCCGCTCACCGCGCCCGGGTATCCGAGGGTCAAGCAATTCCTGCGGGTCGCCCTGCCGGAGGGGGTCTCGTACCGCACCGCCGACCATCTGACGGTCCTGCCGGTCAACGATCCGGCTCTCGTGGACCGTGCGGCGGCGGCGTTCGGCGCGGACCCGGACGCGGTCCTCGACATCCGCGCGAGCCGCCCGTCACGGAGTGCGCTCCCCGTCGACCGGCCCGTAACCGTACGAACCCTGCTCGGCCACTTCGTCGAACTCCAGGACCGGCCGACTGCGGGCCAGTTGGCCGAGCTGGCGGAGATCGATCCGTGCCCGCCGGAGCGTGTCGCCCTCCGGGCGCTGGCCGACGACCCGGAGGCGCGGGAAGCCGATCCCCGGACCCTGCTGGAGATCGTGGAGGACCATCCGGCACTGCGCGAGGTCCTCACCTGGCCGGTGCTCCTGGACCTGCTGCCGCCCCGGCGCCCTCGCCACTACTCGATCTCCTCCTCACCGACCGCCGATCCCCGCCACGCGGACCTGATGGTCTCGGTGCTGCGCGCCCCGGCGCGCTCGGGACGCGGTGAGTTCACCGGTGCGGGATCGGGATTCCTCGCGGGGCTGGTGCCCGGCGACACCGTGGCCGCCCGGATCCAGCCGTGCCGGGAGGCGTTCCGGGTGACCGGGCACGAGACCACCCCGCTGATCCTGGTCTCGGCGGGTACGGGGCTGGCTCCGTTCCGCGGGGCGATCGCCGACCGGCGCGCCCGTGCGGAACGGGGAGAGCAACTGGCGGCCGCACTCTGCTACTTCGGCTGCGACGCCCCGGACGGTGACTTCCTGCACGCGGACGAACTGCGGGTTGCGGACGCCCTGGGCGCCGTCTCGCTGCGCCCGGTGTTCAGCGCCCGGCCGGAGCGCGGCCACCGGTTCGTGCAGCACCGCATCGAGGGCGAGGGCGAGGAGGTGTGGTCGCTGCTGGAGCGCGGCGCGCGGGTGTACGTGTGCGGTGACGGGGCACACATGGCTCCCGGGGTGCGCGAGGCGTTTCGCGCCCTCTTCGCGGCGCGGACAGGAGCGGCGCCCGATGCGGCAGCCGCCTGGCTGCACGGCCTGATCACGCAAGGGCGGTACGTGGAGGACGTCTACGCGACGGGGTGAACGGGCTTCCACGAGCGGACCGGACGACCGGGCGGCGGTGCCCGGTCGTCCGCCGCGCGTCGGGCGCCGCCCTCGCCCGGAACGGGCCTGGGCCCGCTGGCCGGGGCGGCCATGGAGTATCTGCTGCTCACGCTCCGCGTCCACGTCCTGTGCTCTGATGACTCGACCGGACATTCCAGACGTCGGCGAACAGGCCGCGTCATTCATACTGGGGGCCACTTGTCCAGAAAACTGAGGGCGAGAGCGATCGGCGGCACTGCCGCGGCACTCGTCGCGCTCGGCGGCACCGTGCTCTTCGCCACGCCTTCGCAGGCAGCGGAGTCGAGCACCACGGCGACGGTGTGGGACTACGTCCACGGATGCAACTACACGGTCAGCGCCTGGAGTTCGTACGACGGCGGGGGTGAGGTCCTCAATGCGGTCACGGACGCGACGGCCACGTCGTCGAGCTGCGCGTCGCAGTTCAACGGCGGCACTGTGACGGCCCAGATCGTGTGCGACAACGCATCGTCGACCAACCTGAAGTACCCGATCAGGACCGCGGTCGCCTGGCGCCCGTACGGCGCGACGTCCTGCTACGCCCGGTTCCGCTACAGCCCGACCGGCTTCCCGGGCACATGGGGCACCGAGTACCGCATCGGCTGGTGGCCGGCCTTCGGATGGCAGAACCCGTACGCGGCCTGACCGGCACGGCGGTCCGACCGGCCTGACCGGCACGGCAGTCCGACCTCCCGAACCGGCACGGCGGTCCGCCCCCGAACACGGCGCCGGGCCCGTACGCGACCTGACCCCTCGTACGCGCCCGGCGCCGGCCACCCCCATTACCTTCTTCGTGGCCCCGCAATGGGGCTCCCGGCCTCTGGAGCTGGCATGACTGGGTCCCCCTGTCGAGTGCATGGCCTGGGGGGTGG
>NZ_JBFAYQ010000021.1:0-122332 GCF_040681345.1 Streptomyces sp. NPDC051776
CGGCTCGTCGCGGCTCCGTCAGCGCGGCTCGTCGCGGTTCCGGCAGCGGGGCTCGTCGCGGCCCGGTCCCCGCGGGCGGGCACCCGCCCCGCCGGTGTCCGGGTACGGGCACCCGCCCCGCCTCTGTCCAGGGGCCCGCCCCGCCGGTGTCCAGGCACCCGCCCCGCCGGTGTCCGGGTACGGGCACCCGCCCCGCCGTGTCCGGGGACCGCCATCCCCGTCGGCGTACGGATCCCTGACCAGTCGGCGTCCCGGCACGCGCCCGCCGGTGCCCGGGCACCGGCCCCCTGGGCGTACGGATCCCATGGCCCCTGCGCCCTCCCGGCACCTGGGCCCGGAGCCGCCGACGAGACGCAGGTCACGGGCGTACGGCCCCCCGGACCGGGTATCCGCCCCAAGGCTGCGTGCCCGGCCGTACGTCCGTCCCGCACCGCTCGTTCTCCGTCCCGCCACTTCCGGACAATCAGGACAATCGAGTGGACAGACCGGCCCGGCTCCGGCTCATGATGAATGGCATATGCCGTGCCGGGAGGGCACGTCCGTACCGAGAGGGAAACGCATGAGGGTCGGAATCGTCGGAGCCACCGGGCAGGTCGGGGCGGTCATGCGCACGATCCTCGCCGAGCGGAACTTCCCGGTGGAGGAGCTGCGGCTGTTCGCCTCCGCCCGCTCCGCCGGGTCAACGCTGGAGTGGCAGGGCCGGGACATCACGGTCGAGAACGCGTCCACGGCCGATTACACGGGCCTGGACATCGTGCTCTTCTCCGCGGGCGGGGCCACCTCGAAGGAGCTGGCGCCCAAGGTCGCCGCGCAGGGCGCCGTCGTGATCGACAACTCCTCCGCCTGGCGGCGCGACCCCGACGTGCCACTGGTCGTCTCCGAGGTCAACCCGGAGGACGCCCGCAACCGGCCCAAGGGCATCATCGCCAACCCGAACTGCACCACGATGGCCGCGATGCCGGTGCTCCGCCCCCTCCACGCCGAGGCGGGCCTGACCTCCCTGGTCGTCGCCACCTACCAGGCCGTCTCCGGCTCCGGCCTGGCCGGCGTCAGCGAGCTGCACGACCAGGCCTCGAAGGTGATCGCCGACGCGGACAAGCTCACGCACGACGGTGAGGCCGTGGACTTCCCCGAGCCCCGCGTCTACAAGCGCCCCATCGCGTTCAACGTCCTGCCGCTGGCGGGCAAGATCGTCGACGACGGCCTCCACGAGACGGACGAGGAGCAGAAGCTCCGCCACGAGTCCCGCAAGATCCTCGGCATCCCGGAGCTGAAGGTCTCCGGCACCTGCGTCCGCGTCCCGGTCTTCTCCGGCCACTCGCTGCAGGTCAACGCGCGCTTCGAGCGTCCGCTGAGCGTCGAGCGCGCCACCGAGCTGCTGGGCGGCGCCCCCGGGGTCGAGCTGTCCGAGATCCCCACCCCGCTCCAGGCCGCGGGCAAGGACGCCTCCTACGTGGGCCGCATCCGCGCCGACGAGACGGCCGAGAACGGCCTCGCCCTCTTCGTCTCAGGCGACAACCTCCGCAAGGGCGCCGCGCTGAACACGGTGCAGATCGCGGAGCTGGTGGCCGCCGAGCTCAAGGGCTGAGGCACCGGACACCGGACACGGGCCGTGGCCGCACCGTATGAGGTGCGGCCACGGCCTTCTCACGGTCTGCGCACCTCGAACTGGAAGCACCCGTACCCCAGCGCGCGGACATGCACCAGCGCCACGCCCGGGTCCGCGAACGCCTCGGAGAAAGCCCGGTCGTAGGCCTCCGTCGCCAGGGCCGCGTCCGGGACCTCCAGCAGCCGCCCGCCCACGATGCGGCCCTCCGCGTCGTACATCCGCACCGTGCGCAGGGCGCCCGGGTGCGCGAAGGGATAGCCCCCGGAGGGCTCCGCGCCCGCGCACTCCCCCGCGTGCACGAAGACCGGGCCCTGCTCGTCGTACGCGCCCGGGCGGGCGCCCGTCCGCGTCGCCCACCGGCGCAGCGGGGCGTACGAGACGAGGGCGATCCGCTCCCCGGGCTCGCTCGGGCGCAGACAGCAGCGCAGCGGCGCCCCGCCCTCGCCGTCCGTGAAGGGTTCCGCGGCGTGGCCGGCGTCGTCGTTCCTGCACAGCCGCCGCACCACCTCGGGTTCGATGGGCCGGGCTTCGTACGTGGTCATGGCGCCAGCCTGGCCGACGCATTGATCAGGTTCCGGCGGCAATACGACGTCGCGTTCCCCGCGGGGTTGGTGGAAGGATGGCGGAAAGTCCGAAAACAAGGAGTGACCGCGTGCCTGGCACGAATCTGACCCGCGACGAGGCGCAGGAGCGGGCGCGCCTGCTCACCGTCGATTCCTACGCGATCGAGCTCGATCTCTCCGGCGCCCAGGAGGGCGGCACGTACCGTTCGGTGACCACGGTGCAGTTCGACTCGGCCGAGGCAGGAGCGGAGACGTTCATCGATCTCGTGGCGCCGGCCGTGCACGAGGTCGTGCTCAACGGCACCGCGCTGGACCCGGCCGAGGTCTTCAACGACAGCCGGATCGCGCTGCCGTCACTGGAGGCGGGACCCAACGAGCTGAAGGTCGTCGCCGACTGCGCGTACACCAATACCGGTGAGGGGCTGCACCGGTTCGTCGACCCGGTCGACCAGCAGGCGTATCTCTACACCCAGTTCGAGGTGCCGGACGCGCGCCGGGTCTTCGCCTCCTTCGAGCAGCCGGACCTCAAGGCGACCTTCCGCTTCACCGTGAAGGCGCCCGAGGGCTGGACGGTGATCTCCAATTCGCCGACGCCCGAACCGGTGGAGAACATCTGGCGGTTCGAGCCGACGCCGAGGATCTCGACGTACATCACGGCGCTGATCGTGGGCCCGTACCACAGCGTGCACAGCAGCTGGGAGGGGAAGGGCGGGCGCGAAGCGCATTCCGTTGAGGGTGGTGGTGGGCGACGGGCGGGCGGCCGCTCGGTGCCGCTCGGCATCTACTGCCGTCCCTCGCTCGCCGGACATCTCGACTCCGACGCCATCTTCGAGGTCACGCGCCAGGGCTTCGACTGGTTCGAGGAGAAGTTCGACTACCCGTACCCCTTCGCCAAGTACGACCAGCTCTTCGTCCCGGAGTTCAACGCGGGCGCGATGGAGAACGCGGGCGCGGTGACCATCCGCGACCAGTACGTGTTCCGTTCCAAGGTGACGGACGCGGCGTACGAGACGCGCGGCGAGACCATCCTCCACGAGCTGGCCCACATGTGGTTCGGCGACCTGGTGACGATGGAGTGGTGGAACGACCTGTGGCTGAACGAGTCGTTCGCCACGTACACCTCGATCGCGTGCATGGCGCACGCCCCCGGCAGCCGGTGGCCGCACGCCTGGACCACCTTCGCCAACTCCATGAAGACCTGGGCCTACCGGCAGGACCAGCTCCCGTCCACGCACCCGATCATGGCGGAGATCCGCGACCTGGACGACGTCCTGGTCAACTTCGACGGGATCACCTACGCCAAGGGCGCCTCCGTGCTCAAGCAACTCGTCGCCTATGTGGGAATGGACGAGTTCTTCAGCGGCGTGCAGGCGTACTTCAAGCGGCACGCGTTCGGGAACACCCGTCTGTCGGATCTCCTCGGAGCGCTGGAGGAGACCAGCGGCCGCGATCTGAAGACCTGGTCGAAGAAGTGGCTGGAGACCGCGGGCATCAACATCCTGCGGCCCGAGATCTCCGTGGACGGATCCGGGGTCGTCACCTCCTTCACCGTGCGCCAGGAGGCCCCCGCGCTCCCGTCGGGCGCCAAGGGCGAGCCCACGCTGCGTCCGCACCGGATCGCCATCGGCGCGTACGACCTCGACGACCACGGCAAGCTGGTCCGCACCGAGCGGATCGAGCTGGACGTGGACGGCGAACTGACCGAGGTGCCGCAGCTCACGGGCAAGCGCCGGGCCGCCGTCTTCCTGCTCAACGACGACGACCTGTCGTACGCGAAGGTGCGCCTGGACGCCGAGTCGCTGGCGACCGTCACCCAGCACCTCGGCGACTTCACGGAGTCCCTGCCGCGGGCGCTGTGCTGGGCCTCGGCCTGGGACATGACGCGCGACGGCGAGCTGGCCACGCGCGACTACCTGGACCTCGTCCTGTCGGGGATCGCCAAGGAGTCGGACATCGGCGTCGTGCAGTCGCTGCAGCGCCAGCTCAAGCTGGCGCTGGACCTGTACGCCGACCCGGGCTGGCGTCCCCAGGGGCTGGCCCGGTGGGGCGACGCGGCGCTGGAGCAGCTCCGGGCGGCCGAGCCGGGCGGCGACCACCAGCTCGCCTGGGCCAGGGCGTTCGCGGCCACGGCCCGTACGGACGCCCAGCTCGACCTGCTCAGCGGGCTCCTGGACGGGACCGAGACGGTCGAGGGCCTGACCGTGGACACCGAGCTGCGCTGGGCGCTGCTGGAGCGGCTGGCGGCGACGGGCCGGGCGGACGAGAAGGCGATCGCGGCCGAGTTGGAGCGGGACCGGACCTCTGCGGGCGAGCGGCACGCGGCGACGGCGCGGGCGGCCCGGCCGACCGCCGAGGCGAAGGCCGAGGCGTGGGCTTCGGTCGTCGAGTCGGACAAGCTGCCGAACGCGGTGCAGGAGGCCGTCATCGGCGGCTTCGTCCAGACCGACCAGCGTGAGCTGCTGGCCCCGTACACCGCCCAGTACTTCGCCGCGGTGAAGGGCGCCTGGGATTCGCGCAGCCACGAGATGGCGCAGCAGATCGCCATCGGCCTCTACCCGGCGATCCAGGTCTCGCAGGAGACCCTGGACGCGACGGACGCATGGCTGGCGTCGGCGGAGCCCAACGCGGCGCTGCGGCGGCTGGTCACGGAGTCGCGCGCGGGGGTGGAGCGGGCGCTGAAGGCGCAGGCCGCGGACGCGGCCGCCGCCGACCAGCCGTAGGGCGGCACCGGACCGCAACCGCTGAGCGGCGGTCCATCGACGCGGCCCCGCCTTGGCATGAATGCCGGGGCGGGGCCGGATTGTGTGCGGGCCTCGTCGGTTACACGGGACCTGGTCGCGTGCGCCGGGCCAGGTCCCGTGCCCGGGGCCAGGTCCCGTGCGCGGGGCCAGGTCCCGTGCGCTCTCGTGCGCGGGGCCAGGTCCCATGCACTCCCGTGCGCGGGGCGGGGTCTGCGCGAGGCCGGGTCTGCGCGAGGCCGGGTCTGCGCGAGGCCGGGTCTGCGCGAGGCCAGGTCTGCGCGAGGCCAGGTCTGCGCGAGGCCAGGTCTGCGCGAGGCCAGGTCTGCGCGAGGCCAGGTCCCGTGCGCCGGGCCGGACCGGCCCCGGCTCGGATCGCGCCCCGGCGCTACTTCGTCAGGTTCGCCGAGCCGCCGGACTGTTGCGACGGTATCGGCGAGGCGTTCAGCGACTGCGGCGAGGTGGGGTTGGCCAGCGCCGACGGGGCGGCCATGCCCGCGGTGGGGTCCCCACCGGCCTCCAGCGCCGCTTCCTGCGGCAGCCCGCCGACGATGCGGATGCCCGCCTCGTCGAAGGCCCGCTTGATACGCCAGCGCAGCTCCCGCTCCACCCCGAGCGCCTTGCCGGGCATGGTCTTGGCGTTCGTGCTGATCACCATCGAATCGAGCGTCACCGAGTCCAGGCCGAGTACCTCCACCGGGCCCCAGAGCCGCTCGTTCCACGGGTCCTCCTTGGACAGCTGTTCGCCGGCCCGCTGGATGGTGCTACGCGCTTTGTCCAGGTCCTCGTCGTAGCGGATCTGCACGTCCACGGCGGCGGTCGCCCAGCCCTGGCTCTTGTTGCCGATCCGCTTCACCTCGCCGTTGCGGACGTACCAGATCTCGCCCTCGTCACCGCGCAGCTTCGTCACGCGGAGCCCGACCTCGATCACCTCGCCCGAGGCCACCCCGGCGTCGATGGTGTCGCCGACGCCGTACTGGTCCTCGATGATCATGAAGACACCGGAGAGGAAGTCGGTGACCAGGTTGCGGGCGCCGAAACCGAGCGCCACACCCGCCACACCCGCGCTGGCCAGCAGCGGCGCCAGGTTGATCTTCAGCACCGACAGGATCGTCAGCGCCGCCGTGCCCAGGATCAGGAACGAGGCGACGCTGCGCAGCACCGAGCCGATGGCCTCGGAGCGCTGGCGGCGCCGCTCGACATTGACCAGCAGCCCGCCGAGCGCGGTGCCGTCGACGGCCTGGGCGGTGCGGTTCATGCGGGCTATCAGCTTGGTGATCGCCCGGCGGACGACCGAGCGCAGCACCATCGCGATGACGATGATCAGCAGGATGCGCAGTCCGGCTTCGAGCCAGTCGGCCCAGTGCTGTTCCACGTATCCGGCCGCCTCGGTTGCGTTCTCGTGGGCCTCTCGGAGGGCGGGCGAATCGGGCGAGGAGTTGCCGTCGGCGAGAAACCAGGACACGGAGAGGACCTTCCTGTGGGACGAACAACCACACTAACGGGGCATCCCGTGTCATCCGACGCTCTGTTCGAGAGAGTGAGCTTTCCGACCAGGGGGAAAACAAGATGTGGTCGAAAACACTCCTGATGCGTTACCGGCACGTGGTGGCGCCGCGACCAGGCATGAGGAGAGACTGAGACCAGATCGTCCCGGCGCGAGCCACGCGCCGCCGGCGTACAAGGAGGCACCCGTGCCGCACGTCCTGGTCCTCAATGCGTCGTACGAGCCGCTCGGCGTCGTACCGCTCCGCCGCGCGCTCATCCTGGTCCTCAACGACAAGGCGATCAGCCTGGAGGACTCCGGCGCCCTCATGCACAGTGCGACCCGCGCCATCCCCGCACCCAGCGTCGTCCGTCTCAAGCGCTTCGTGCGGGTGCCCTTTCGGGGCCCTGTCCCGCTCACCCGCCGTGCCCTGTTCGCCCGTGACGGCGGCCGGTGCGCGTACTGCGGTGGCGTCGCAACCAGCGTCGATCACGTCATTCCGCGCAGCCGCGGCGGCCAGCACGCCTGGGAGAACGTGGTCGCCGCATGCCGCCGCTGCAACCATGTCAAAGCCGATCGGCACGTCGCCGAGCTGGGCTGGCGCCTCAGGCACCAGCCCGCTCCTCCGTCGGGGCTCGCGTGGCGGATCATCGGCACCGGCCATAGGGACCCGCGCTGGCTGCCATACCTGCAGCCGTACGGCGCGGACGACGCGATGGCCCGGATCGACGGCATATCTGCCTGAGGCCGGGCCTTCGTCGTACCCGGCCGCCCGGCGGCGGAGCGCCGCTGGGCGGTTTGTCGTACGACGACGCGGCGTGGGGCTCCCTCATCCAGCGGCTGCGGGTGCCGTTGTCGCGGGGCGGTCGGGACATCGAAGGCGGGGGCGGAAGGCCTTGAAGACGGGACCTAGGGTGGGGGCGTGTCCGAGGCGCATGAACTGACCATGCTGGAACAGGCCGCGGCCGTCCGCCGCGGCGAGATCTCCCCAGTCGAGCTCACCGAGCACTATCTGCGGCGGATCGAACGGCTCGACGGCGATGTCGGCGCGTATCTGACCGTCACCCCGGAGCGGGCGCTGGACGACGCGCGGCGCGCCGAGCGGCGGCTCGCGGGCGGCGCCGGGACGCCGCCGCTGCTGGGAGTGCCGCTGCCGGTCAAGGACCTCGACCCCGTGCCCGGTGTCCGGTACACCGCCGGGTCGGCCGTCTTCGCCGACCACGTCGCCCCTCCCGAGGCCGCCCCGCACGTCGTGGAGCTGCTGGAGCGGGCGGGCACCGTCCTGCTGGGCAAGACCAACACCCCGGAGTTCGGTCTTCCCGCCTACACCGAGGGCCGCGTCGGGCCGCCCGCTCGGACCCCGTACGACCCGGCCCTCGGGGCGGGCGGCTCGAGCGGCGGGGCGGCGGCCGCGGTGGCCGCCGGGCTTGCGCCCGCCGCCCAGGGCAGCGACGGCGGCGGGTCCATCCGCATTCCGGCGAGCTGCTGCGGCATCGTCGGCCTCAAGCCGAGCCGGGGCCGCATCAGTCCGGCCCCGATGGGCGATGTCAGCGGGCTGGCCACGCTCGGGCCGCTGGCCCGTACGGTCCGCGACACGGCTGCCCTGCTCGATGTGATGGCCGGGCCCGTGCCCGGCGACCCGGTCCCGGTGGCCGCCCCCGACACCGCCTTTCTGACCTGGTGCGACCGTTCGCCGGGCCGGTTGCGCATCGCCCGCTGGGCCCGGCCGGACGTAACGGGCGTCACCGTCGAGCCCGAGGTGCTCGCCGCATACGAGAAGACGTCCTCCCTGCTGGCCGAGCTGGGGCACGACGTGATCGACGCCGACCAGCCGCTGCGCCCGCACGACCGGGACGCCTTCACACCGGTCTGGGCGGTACTCGCCGCGATGGCGCCGGTGCCGCCGGATCGGGAGGTGGAGCTGATGCCCCTCACCCGCTGGCTGCGCGAGCAGGGCCGGGCCGCGGCCGGCCTGGACTACGCGCGGGCGCTGGCCGCGATGCAGCGGGTGGGCCGGCGTCTGGCAGCTGCCGTGGCCCCGTACGACGCCGTGCTGACCCCGACCCTCGGTCGGCTCCCGCAGCCCGTCGGGGCCCTCCGCGACGACGACGATCCGGCGGCGGACTTCGAGGCCCAGATCGCATTCACACCGTTCACCGGGCCCTGGAACATCGCGGGGCTGCCCTCGATCTCCCTGCCCCTGGGCTGGACCGCCCAGGGGCTGCCCGTCGGCATGATGCTGGGCGCTCCGCACGGCGCCGAGGGGCCGCTGCTGGCGCTCGCGGCGCAGCTCGAGGCCGCGGCGCCGTGGGCGGCCCGGAGGCCCAAGGTCTGGTGACCGGCCGGCCCGGCGAGCTACCCGCAGGCGATGGCCTGCGGGCCGTGACCTGCCCGAAGGCCGAACGTGTGATGGCCGGCCACCCCGCCGCCCTGGCCCCATATGCCCGCGCTCGCGCACGTTCCGGAAATACGCCGCCGTAGACTCACCTACAGCCGGAAGCTCTGCGCTCGGCGCGGGGTGCGGCCGTGAAATCACGCACGGGAGCGGGTGTGACCTGCCCCACGTTCCCGGGGCGTTCACGTCTGCTCCCGCGTTCGCTGGGTAGGGCTGCTCATGACCTGCATTCGACGACCCAGTACGGAGGCCTCGCGTGGCCGCGTCAGCACCGCTGCTCCTGTCCGCCGCCCATTCCAAACCCGTCGGCCCCCAGACCACCGAGCCGGTCAACCCGCTCGATCTGGAGGGCCTGTCCGACCCGGACTCCGGACTCGACGGCGCCAGCTCCCACGAATGGGCCGAGCCCCCGCTCACCAGCGAGCCGCCGCTGGCCGACGCGACGCCTCTCACCAGCGAGCCGCCGCTCGCCTCCGAACTTCCGCTGACCAGCGAGCCGACCGCCACCGGCATGGGTGCGGGCCTGGAGTCCATGGAGGTCTAGATGGGCCGAGCGCGGCTCGCCGCCCTGCACGGAGTCGCCACCTTCTACGAACCCGCACCCGGACATCGCATCGATGTCCCCGACGACACCGTCGTCGCCGTACTCGCCGCGCTGGGAGTCGACGCGTCCACACCGCGCGCGGTCCGTGCGGCCCTCGACGAGCACGCGCACTGGGAAGCGAACCGTCTGCTGCCGCAGACGGTGGTCCTGCGCAGGCCTACGGCTCCGGCCCCCACCGCCCCGCATCCCGGCGCGCCGCATCCCGGCGCGCCGACGGCCCGTATCTCGACACCGCAGCCTCCGGGGCGCGCCCGTCGCCCGCGCCACTCCCAGCGCGCCCGGCCCGTACCGGCCCTCCCCGAGGGGACCCTGCTGCACGTCGACACCGAGAGCGGCGAGAGCCTCCCCTGGGACGGCTCCGCGTTCTTCCGCGGCAACCGCGCCCTGAGGGCATGCGGAAGCGCCGCACTCGCCTCGGCCTCCGCCGCCACGGGTACCACCGCATCCGCCGGCCAACTCCCGTTAGGCACCCATACGTTGCGTGCACTGGCCCCCGACGGCCGGTCCGCCCGTGCCACCCTGATCGTCGCGCCCGAGCGGATGCCCGCTCCCCCGGGGCGCAGTTACGGCTTCCTCGTCCAGCTCTACTCCCTGCTGTCCGCCCGCTCCTGGGGCATGGGCGACCTCGGCGACCTGGCCGAGCTCGCCGCCTGGTCCGGGCGCTCGCTCGGCGCCGGGTTCCTGCAGCTCAACCCGTTGCACGTGGCCGTCCCCGGAGGCGGTGAGAACGCGACCGACCCCTCCCCGTACCGGCCGTCCTCCCGCCGCTTCCCGGACCCGGTGCACCTGCGTGTGGAAGAGGTGCCGGAGTACGGGTACCTCGACGGCGCCGCCCGCCGGCGCGCCGATGAACTCCGCGCCCGGGCCGGGGAGTTGCGGGACGGCGTCCTGCGGAAGGACGCCCTGATCGACCGGGACGCGGTGTGGCGGCTCAAGCGCGAGGCGCTGGAGCTGGTGCACGCCGTCCCGATGAGTCCCGGCCGCCGCGCGGCCTACTGCGACTTCCTCGCCGAACAGGGCCGTGCTCTGGAGGACCACGCCACCTGGTGCGCGCTCGCCGGGATCCACGGCCCCGACTGGCACGCGTGGCCGGGGGGCCTGCGCGACCCGCGCTCGGCCCGTACGGCGCGGGCCCGCGGCGAACTGCTGGACAGCGTCGACTTCCACTGCTGGCTCGCGTGGCTGACCGACGGGCAGCTCGCGGCTGCGCAGCGGGCGGCGCGCGACGCGGGCATGGCCATCGGGCTCGTCCACGACCTGGCCGTCGGGGTGCATCCGGGCGGCTCGGACGCCTGGGCGCAGCAGGGCTCGTTCGCCGCGGGCATGTCCGTGGGCGCTCCCCCGGATGCCTTCAACTCCCGGGGACAGGACTGGGGTTTGCCGCCATGGCGGCCCGACGCGTTGGCCGCCGCCGGCTACGCACCGCCCCGCGAACTGCTGCGCGGGGTCCTGCGCCATGCGGGCGCACTGCGCATCGACCATGTGATGGGGCTGTTCCGGCTGTGGTGGGTGCCGGAGGGGCGGGAGCCGACCGAGGGGACGTACGTCCGTTACGACGCGGAGGCGATGCTCGGCGTACTGGCCCTGGAGGCCAACCGGGCGGGTGCGGTGGTCATAGGAGAGGACCTGGGCACGGTCGAGCGGGGGGTGCGGGAGACACTGGCGGGCCGCGGTGTGCTGGGCACGTCGGTGCTGTGGTTCGAGCGCGACTACGACGCGCAGGAAGCGGACGCACGAGAAGCGGACGCGCAGGAAGCGGACGCACGAGAAGCGGACACGCAGGAAGCGGAAGGCCTGGACGCGGAGGGCGCTTCGGGGGAGGCACCGGAGGCCGCCGTCGCATCGAGGACTGCCGCCCCCGGCGAGCACAGAGAGTCCGTCGGCGGCGCGGCGGCCACCGGTGCTCCCGCCGCCGGGTCTGCAGGGGCCGCCGAGGCCGCCGAGGCCGCCGAGGGTCCCCCCGGGGGCGCGGACCGCGGTGAGGCCGAACGGGCCCGGCGCGCACGGCCGTTGGAGCCCGCCGCCTGGCGGTCCGGCTGCCTGGCCACCGCCACCACGCACGATCTGCCGAGCACCGCGGCCCGGCTCACCGGTGAGCACGTCGAGCTGCGGGAACGGCTCGGGCTGCTCACCCGGCCGCTGGCGCAGGAGCAGTCCGAGGACTCCGTAGAAGTCGCCGAATGGCTGGGGCTGCTCGGACGGCTGGGGCTCCTGCCGGAGGGGGCCGAGGACGAGGAGGGCGCGATCAAGGCGGTCTACCGGTTCCTGGCCGCCACCCCGGCGCAGATGGTCGGCGTCTGGCTGCCGGACGCGGTCGGGGACCGCAGACCGCAGAACCTCCCGGGGACCTGGGACCAGTACCCCAACTGGAAGCTGCCCATCGCCGATGCGGACGGGCGGCCGGTCACCCTGGAGCAGCTCGCGGCCTCTCCGCGCCTGCGCGAACTGATGGCGGAGCTGGCCGAACGCGTACCGCGCGCAGGCGGAGACGATCCCACTGCCCGCGGGGGCCGCCGCTGACGCCGTCGGCCGCGGCCCGGCCACCCCGCACGGCGGCGAGGCGGGCGGTTCGCGGCGGGTCGGTACGGCGTTGGGCACCCCGGGCGCGCGGGGTACGGAGCCGCCCGCTACGGTGAGCCTGTGGACAAGAAGAACGCCCTGCGTGCCGGAGTCGTCACCACCGGTTCCGCGCTGATGATGCTGCTCATGTCGTCCCCCGCGCTCGCGACGACCCGCGACGACGGCGACGACCCGGGTCCCGGCCTGAGTGTCGTCCAGACGCTGGGCCTCTTCGTCGGCCTGCCGCTGCTGCTCTTCGCCGTGATCGCGGGCCTGGTGCTCGTGGGCGACAAGTCCCACAAGCACCACGGCTGACGCGGCGCCGCAGCCCGCCGCACCACCGCGGGCGCTCCATACGCCTCGCATCGAGGGCGTCTCCGAAGCTCGTACGCAGGACGAGCTTCGGTTTGACGCCCTCGACGCTTTGTCCGGCCCGGCCCGTCCGGACCATCTCTCGGGCCCACCGCTCCCCCGCCCGAGTGCCGGGTCATTGACGCCCCGCCCGGCCACGGCCTAGCGTGCTTTCCCAACAGGAAACCTTCCTAACAGTGTGCGGGGGCGGGCATGACACCGGGAACCGTGCCGGGAACGCCACGGGTGCTGCGGGCGATGAACGACCGCGCCGCCCTCGACCTGCTGCTGGAACACGGGCCGCTCTCCCGGACCCGTATCGGCACGCTCACCGGGCTCTCCAAACCCACCGCCTCACAGCTGCTCGCCCGTCTCGAAGCGGCCGGACTGGTGATCGCCACCGGCACAAGCGAGGGGCGTCCCGGCCCGAACGCGCAGCTCTACGCGGTCAACCCGGCCACCGCGCACGTCGCTGCGCTCGATGTGGCCCCCGACCGGATCCTCGCCGAGGTCGCCGACATCACCGGCCGCACCGCGGGCGCGTACGAACTCGGGACGGCCGGCCGTCGCGCCGACGGCGCCGTACGCCATGTGGTCGACGCGCTCGACGGCGCGGTCAAGGCCGCCGGGCTGACCCGCGCCGATCTGCACCGGGTCGTCATCGGCACCCCGGGCGCGTTCGACCCCGGCACGGGACGGCTGCGCTACGCGAGCCACCTCCCCGGCTGGCACTCCCCCACGCTCCTCGACGACCTCGCCGCGGCCCTGCCGATGCCGCTGGAGTACGACAATGACGTGAACCTGGCCGCGGTGGCCGAGCACCGGCTCGGGGCGGCGCGCGGCCACGACGACTTCGTGCTGCTGTGGAACGAGGCGGGCATAGGCGCCGCGATCGTCATCGGAGGTCGTCTGCACCGCGGTTGGACCGGCGGTGCGGGCGAGGTCGGCTTCCTTCCGGTGCCGGGGACACCGCTCGTACGGCAGGTGGGCAAGGCCGACAGCGGCGGCTTCCAGGAGCTGGCCGGCGCCCGTGCCGTACGGGTCATCGCCCGCGATCTGGGTCTCCCCGTACCCGAGGGGCCGGACCGCGAGGTCGCGGCGCACCTGCTCGCCCGGGCCGCGAACGACGTGGCCCGGTCCGGGGAGCACCCCGAGCCCGCCGCGGGCAGCACGGCCGTGGCGGACGGCACGGCCAGGGCGGACTGGGCGCACGTCGCGGCCGGCGGGAACGGCGCGGCAGGGACGCACGGCGCGGCAGGCCCGTACGGAGCGGACGATCAGGCACGGCTCTCCGCCGGCGCCCAGCGAGACCTGCTCCGGCATGTCGCCACCGGCCTCGCCACCGGCCTCGCCTCGATGGTGGCCGTCCTCGATCCCGGACTCCTCGTCCTCTCCGGCGGGGTGATCGCCGCCGGCGGGGAACCCCTGCGCGCGCTGGTCCAGGCGGAACTGGCGGAGCTGGCCGTGCCCCGCCCCGGACTCGTTCTCGGCACCGTCCGCGAACGCCCCGTCCTCCAAGGGGCGTTGGAGAGCGCCCTGGCCACCACGCGCGACGAGGTGTTCGACACCTCACGCTGACCGCCCCCGGGTCCCGGCGATGCCCCCGGCCCCCTCGCCTCACCGTCGTCGCGCCTTCGCCGCCCCGGCCGGCGGGAGACGTACCGCACCCGAAGGGTTGGAGCTTTTCGTGAAAATCGCTGTCGTGGGTGGCGGATCCACCTACACGCCGGAGCTGGCCGACGGGTTCGCGCGGCTGCGCGACACCCTCCCGGTCACCGACCTGGTCCTGGCCGACCCGGCGCAGGACCGCCTCGAACGCGTCGGCGGACTGGCCCGGCGCATCTTCGCCCGCCAGGGCCATCCGGGCCGCATCGTCACCACCTCCGACCTCGACGCCGCGGCGGACGGCGCCGACGCCGTACTCCTGCAACTGCGCGTCGGAGGGCAGGCGGCACGCGAGCAGGACGAGACCTGGCCGATGGAGTGCGGCTGCGTCGGGCAGGAGACGACGGGCGCGGGCGGGCTCGCGAAGGCTCTGCGCACCGTGCCTGTCGTCCTCGACATCGCCGAACGGGTGCGCCGCAGATCCCCCGGCGCCTGGATCATCGACTTCACCAATCCCGTGGGGATCGTGACGCGCGCGCTGCTGCGGGCCGGTCACCGGGCGGTCGGGCTGTGCAATGTGGCCATCGGGTTCCAGCGGAAATTCGCGCACCTGCTCGGCGTACGGCCGGAGGACGTCCACCTCGACCATGTGGGGCTCAACCACCTGACCTGGGAGCGCGGCGTACGCCTCAGCGGTCCGGGCGGCGAGGACGTCCTGCCCGACCTGCTGGATCGCCACGGCGGCGCCCTCGCCGACGACCTGCGCCTGCCCCGCGCCCTCCTCGACCGGCTCGGGGTCGTCCCCTCCGTACTACCTCCGCTACTTCTACGCGCACGACGAAGTCGTGCGATCCATGCGGACCAGGCCGGCCAGGGCCGCGGAGGTCGCCCGGATGGAGCGGGAACTCCTGGAGATGTACGCCGATCCCACGCTGGACGAGAAGCCGGAGCTGCTGGCGAAACGGGGCGGCGCGTTCTATTCCGAGGCGGCGGTGGACCTCGCGGCCTCGCTGCTGGGGACCGGCGAGGGCCGCGTCCAGGTGGTCAACACCCGCAACGACGGCACGTGGGCGTTCCTCCCCGACGACGCCGTGATCGAGGTCCCGGCGCACGTCACCTCCTACGGGGCCGAGCCGCTGCCGGCCGCCGACCTCGGCCCGCTCTGCTCCGGGCTCATCGGACATGTGGCGGCGTACGAGGACCTGGCGCTCGACGCGGCCCTGCGCGGCGGACGTGACAGGGTGTTCACCGCGCTCCTCGCCCATCCGCTGGTCGGCCAGTACGCGCTCGCTGACACCCTCACCGACCTCCTCCTGGCCCACAACCGGGAGCACCTCTCATGGGCCTGAACGGTCCGGCGGCGGCCGTGCTCGCGATCGACGCGGGGAACACCAAGATCGACGTGGCGCTCGTCGGCGCCGACGGACGCGTCCTGGGGGCGGCGCGCGGGGGCGGCTTCAGTCCTCCGTCGGCGGGCATCGGTCCGGCCGTCGACGCGCTGGCGGCGACCGTCCGGGAGGCCGTAGCCGCGGCCGGGACCGTTCGGGAACGATCCGGGCCGAGGGAAACGGGGCCGGTCGCCGGGCACGTCTCGGCCTGCCTGGCCAACGCCGATCTCCCGGACGAGGAGCGGCAGTTGCGGCAAGCCCTGCAGACGCGCGGTTGGGCCCGCACCACCGACGTGCGCAACGACACCTTCGCGATCCTCCGGGCGGGCGCCGAAGAACCGCGCGGCGTCGCCGTCGTCTGCGGCGCGGGCATCAACTGCGTCGGCATGCTGCCCGACGGCCGTACGGCCCGTTTCCCCGCTGTCGGCCGCATCTCGGGCGACTGGGGCGGCGGTGCCCATCTCGCGGAGGAGGCCCTGTGGTTCGCGGCCCGGGCGGAGGACGGCCGGGGCGAACCCACCGCGCTCTCCGCCACGCTGCCCGCCCACTTCGGACTGCCCACGATGTACGGGCTGATCGAGGCGCTGCACCTGAGGAAGCTGCCGGGGCGGCGCAAGCACGAGCTGGCACCGGTGCTCTTCGCCACGGCGGCGGACGGCGACCCGGTCGCCCGGCGCATCGTGCACCGGCAGGCAGAGGAGGTCGTGGCCCTGGCCACGGTGGCCCTCGACCGTCTCGGGCTGCTGACGGAAGCGGCACCGGTCCTGCTCGGGGGCAGCATCCTGGCCGCGCGCCACACGCTGTTGCACGACCGGATCGCCGGGCTCCTCGCAACCCGCGCACCGAGGGCCGTGCTCCGTGTCGTCACCGCCCCACCCGTCCTGGGCGCGGCTCTCCTGGGCCTGGATGCCACCGGCGCACCGCCCGGGGCGCATGCGCGGCTGCGCGCCTCGTACGACCCGGCCCGCGGCGCTCGCACGGGGAATGCCCGGAACGGCGGTCCCCCGTGACGGCGGCCTCCCGCGGCCCCTACGGCGACGCCTGCGGCACGGCGCAGTTCCGCGGCGGCTCCTTCCCGTCCGGCCAGGCCACCCCCTCGAACCTCAGCTCGTCAGACGCCGGGTCCAGCCGGACGACGGAGGAGGCTTTGTCGTACGGGTTGCCCGCGTTGGTGAGGCAGATCCAGCCACTCGCGCCCTGCACCCGGGAGGCCAGGTTGAGATGGGCGAAGTCCTGCTTGATCCGCTCGGTCGAGGGCACTTCGGTCTTGCTGATCGATGCCGACTTCGCCAGCGCCCTGGTGGCGGTGAGGACGACGTCATGGGTGGCGATCGTCCTGCCGTCGTCGAGTCGTACGGGCCCGATGTCGCCGACGGCGTTGATGTCCGCCATGAGTTCGTTCATGGCGTCCTGGGGCTCGGCGAGATGGCGTGGCCGGTCCTCCCTGCCGTGCTTCCTCCCCGCTTCGGCGGCTTTCCTCTCCCACTTCCGCACCTCGGCGTTCCAGGCGTCGGGGTGTGCGGGGGCCGAATACCGTACGGACACCGAGGGTTTGCCGGTGCCCGGGTCGCCGCGCAGGAGCTCGCGCTCCTCCGCGTCGAGGCGCTGGTTCAGGCTCGTCGCGTCCGATCCTGTGATCACGGTGTAGGACTTCTTGCCGGCGCAGTAGGTGCCCGCGAGCTTCTTGACGAACAGCTCCAGGTGGAAGGCGCGTCCGGCGAAGTAGACGACGTGGGCGCGGGATTGGCAGATGTTGCGTGCGAAGTCCTCGAACTCGTTCGGGGTGACGCCCTCCTCCTCGATGCCCTCGGACCTGAAGGTCATGTCCTGCACCCCGTGCGCGCCCGTGGCCCGGTCGCCCCGGGCGCGTGTGAAAGCGGCCCACAGCGACTTGTTGTAGTTGTCCCTCGGCCGGGTGTCGGCGACGAGCGCCGTCTGCTCGCCCGCCAGACCCGGATCGAAGTTGAGCAGGGCGCGCGCCTGGTCCTCGCTGGTCGGGACGACCCGCGCCAGGCCCGGATACGGGTCCTTGTCCCGGTCGCGGCCCTCGGGATTGGCGAAGTCGCCCGAGGTGACGAGGCTGGCGACGACGGGGATCCCGAGCCCCTTCGTCACATGCGTCATGGCCTCGCGCGTGTTCTCCAGGCTGAGATTGAAGCCGGCGATCACCCGCAGCCCAGGCTCACGCCGTACGAGCTCGTCCACCGTGTGGTCCCACGCCCTGTAGCTGCGGCCGGGGTTGGCGAGGACCAGGCGGATCGGGGGCTTGGCGGCATCCGCCTTGTTGGCCTGGTACTGGGCCAGATACGCGCCCTGCACCTCGCTGAGGATCTGCTCCTGCACGGCGGAGTTGTCCGACTCCATGGGGATCATCAGGGCGACCGTTGCGTGCTTCCGGCCCGCGATCCGCTCGTTCTCGGCCTCGATCCGGCCGAAGACCTCGCGCATGCCCTCCACCCGGGGCATGAACACCCCGGTCCCGTCCGAGACCCCGACGCAGTCCCGTCCGTGGACCTCCAGCCCTTCGCCGCAGCTCGCGGGACCATCGGGCCCGAAGAAGCCGTACGCGCCGTAGACCACGGCAACGGCGACGACGAGCGAGACGGCGCCGAAGGTCACCGGGCCCACGCGGGTGTAGCGCGGCTTGCGCTCCGGTGGCTCGCCTACGCCCGGCGGGGCGGGCGGTGCCGCGGCCCGCTCGTCCAGCGTCACTTGCAGCAGGCGGCCGGGCAGCGGCACCTCCTTGCCCTGCTTGCGCAACTCGGCGGCCCTCGCCCGCCTGCTGAACAACCGGGGAATCCGCCGCTCCAGGTCGGCCACGGACACGGGCTCGTTGGCGCCGTGCTCGGGCGTGGCCCCGTCCGGCCGGGCGGTGGTGACGACGACGGGGTAGGTGCGCAGATTGCGGGACTCGTCGTCGTAGGCCGTGAGCAGGGCATCCCTGATCGCCCTCCGGGCGGGGACGGCGTCCACGACGGGCAGCAGGATCACCGGCCTGCGGGCGCGGTTGAGGCGGCGGAAGGCACCGAAGTGCGCGTCGACGTCCGCGAGCAGCGCCTCGACGAGCAGTAGCGTCTTCTCCTCCTCGGTTTTCTCGCGCCACTTGAGCAGCTCCCGGAAGACCTCGCGGGAGGGGTGGCCGTCCAGCTTCGGGAAGCGCTTCTTGCGGTACCAGCGCACCGTTCTGTAGTGCGGGAACCGGAGGGCGTCGACCGCCCAGCCGCACAGCGCGAGCAGCCAGTTGACATTCTGCGGCGCGTGGTCGGGACCCAGTCCCTTGAAGCGCCTGCGCAGCTCCAGCAGGATGTGGCGGCGCTCCCGGGCGATGGCCTGCTTGACCATGAGGGCCAGCCCGTCGACCTGCTCGGCCGGCATGACCCCGTCCTCCGGCTCCCAGGCGTAGAACGCCGCAAAGGCCGCAGCGAAGCGGGTGAAGACGATGGGCAGCCGGTAGGCGGGGCGGCCGTCGTAGCCGCAGCCCTGCGCGATGGCCAGGAGTTCGGTGGCGACCTGCCGCTCCCTCGACTCCATCGCGGGCAGCGCGCCCGGGCTGTTGACCGGCAGCACGCCCCGGTACGTGTCGTGGTAGCGCTCGGTCCACGCCAGAGCCGCGCGGTCCGATGTCTCGATCTGGAGAATCAGCCCTCCACCGGACCGGCGGCCCAGCCGGACCCGCCTCCGGCGCAGTCTGTCCCGTATCGCCAACTGTGCGAGTACGGCGTCCAGTTGCTCTTCCACCCGTGTGACCCCCGTCCCCGTACGGTCGCGCCGTACGGTCCCCATGACCTCGATCCGGGGAGCACTATAGAGACGTAGGTCACACGAAACACGGCAAGTCGCACGAACCGCCCGGAGGCCTGACAGCGACATGGCCGACTTCCGCCCCGCTCGGGCCGGATCACGCGGCGGAACCGATCGGACACCGAACGCGTCTTCGCCATCGAGGGGCGCGGGGATCCGCTGCCCGGAGCCGCGTTTCGCCGGCGCATCCGGTGGTGCTCCGCATCCCGATCCGTACAAGATCGAGTCAATCCCGGTGTGGATGTCCGCCTTCCCGGGCCATACTTCTGGCCGTAAACCGTTCCCCGCTCCACCGCCGGGCGACGGGCCATCGCAGCGACCGAGGGGGAGGTCCCGTGACACAGTCGTCGGCCGGCACCGCCCCGCCGCGGCCGCCGGCTCCCGTGCGCAGGACGGCATGGGCCGAGGGCACCGACCGGCTGCGGGCCGCGGCGACGACCGAGCCCGGCAGGCTGAGGATCATCGGCGCGATCCTGGCCGCACTGGTCGTGGTGTTCGGTGCGACGACGGCGTGGCAGGTCTCCGAGCGGGCGGAGGCGGCGGAGGACGTGGCGCGGCGGAGCCAGCCGCTCAGCGCCGACGCCGCCAGCATCTACCGCTCGCTCGCCGACGCCGACACCACGGCCGCCGAGGGCTTCCTGACCGGCGGCCAGTGGCCGCGCGAGGTGCGCGAACGGTACGAGCGGGACATCGGGACCGCGTCCGCACTGCTGGTGAAGGCCGCCGCGGCGAGCGACAGCTCGGATCCCGCCGGCCGCCATGTCCGCACGCTGAACGAGCAACTTCCCGTCTACACCGGCCTGATAGAGCAGGCGCGGGCCAACGGCCTGCAGGGACTGCCGCTCGGAGGCGCGTATCTGCGCCACGCCAACGACCGTATGCGCAGCGAGCTGCTGCCCGCCGCCCGCGCGCTGTACGACGCCGAGACGGACCGGCTCGGATCCGACTACGACGACGCCGGAGCGTGGCCGTGGCTCGCGCTGGGCAGCGGCGCGGCCGCGCTGGCGGCGCTGGTGTGGGCCCAGCGCCGCGACTTCCGGCGGACGAACCGGGTGTTCAACCCCGGCCTGGTCGCCGCCACCGCCGCCGCCGCGATCGTGCTGCTCTGGCTCGCGACCGCCCACACCCTGGCGTGGTCGGGGCTGACCAGCTCCTACGAGGAGGGAGCGCGATCACTGCGCGTCCTCAACGAGGCCCGGATCGCCTCCCTCCAGGCGCGCGGCGACGAGAGCCTCACGCTGATGGCCCGCGGCGCAGTCCTCAACGCCGACGGCGAGGACTTCTACGAGGCCGGATACCGCTCGGCCATGAACCGGCTCGCCGGCAGCGCCGGGGGCGGGGACGAAGGCAAGGGCGACGCCGAGCGTGGCGGCGACGGCAAGGGCGGCGGGCAGGACGGGAAGGCCCTGCTCGGCACCGCGGCGTCCCTCTCCGACGACCGCGAAGGGTCGGCTCCCGTCGCAGCATCCGCCGATGCCGTCCGGGACTGGCGCTCCCTCCACCGCAAGGCCCGGGCAACGGACGACAACGGCGAGTACGAGAAGGCGCTGAGGAAGGTCATCGGGAGCGGCGACACGACCGGGCGGCAGTTCGACCGGATCGACGCGAGTCTGCGGAAGGCTCTGGCGCACGAGCAGCGGGAGTTCGCGGACGCGGCGGGTGCCGGCCGGAGCGCCCTCACGGGTCTGGCGCCGGGTGCGGTGGTCATCACCCTCCTCGGTGCGGTGGGCGCACTGCTCGGCATCGGGCGCAGACTGTCGGAGTACCGGTGAGGGGAGGCATGGTGCGGGAGGAACCGGCGGAAGGGCGCGGCACGGTCCGGCCGCGGCTGCGCGGCTGGGGCGGCGTGGCCGCGATGGCGGTGGCGTGCGCACTGGCCGCGACCCTGCTGCCACTCGCCGAACACGAGGCGGACTCCCGCCGGGACGTGCCGGGCCCGGCGCGCCAGAACCCGTCCGGAGTCTCCCGCGCACGATCCTCCGCCGAGGAGACCTGCAAGGATCCCGAGGCCGGGCTGCGCCCCTCGGGCGCGAGCGGCCCGGCTGTCGACGCCATCAAGAAGCGCGGCTATCTCATCGCCGGGGTCGACCAGAACAGCTACCGCTGGGGCTACCGCAACCCCGCGACCGGGAGGCTCGAAGGCTTCGACATCGACCTCGTCACCGCCATCGCCGAGGACATACTGGGCGAGGACGCCAAGGTCGTCTACCGCGCGATCCCCACCAACCAGCGCATCCCCGCACTGGAACGGCGAACCGTGGACATCATCGCGCGGACGATGACCATCAACTGCGACCGCATCCGCCATGTCGCCTTCTCCACCGCCTACTTCCAGGCAGGACAGCAGGTCCTCGTCCCCAAGGGCTCGTCCGTCACCGCGTTCGACGACACACTGCGCGGCAAGCGGGTCTGCACGGCGGCCGGTTCGACCGGCGAGGCCGAGCTGAGGAAGGAGTCCCACGGCGCACACGTCACGCCCGTGCCCAACCAACTCGACTGCCTCGTACGGCTGCAGCTCGGCGAGGCCGACGCGGTCGTCACGGACAACGCGCTGGCTGCGGGTCAGGCTGCGCAGGACCCGTCGGTGACACTGGTGGGTGAGCCGTTCACGGAAGAGCCCTACGGCGTGGCCATGAACCTGGAGGATGAGGATCTGGTACGCCGGGTGAACAAGGTCCTGGAGGACTATCGCGAGAGCGGGGCATGGATGAAGGCGTACGAGCGCTGGCTCGCGTCGGACCTCAAGGGCATCACGGGGCCGCCGGAGCCGAAGTACCGGAAGGGGTGAGTCGGGGGGGAAGAGGCCAGGAGCTGCAGGACCGTGGGCGGACCGTCAACGACCCAGGACAGCCTGTGGCCACGACCCGCAACTACCGCAGCAGCAGCGGACACCACGACGCACGAGCGGCGCGGTCGCAGACCAACGGATGAGGAACCGGCCAGAACAGGAGAGGTGATCGATGGGGGTCCCGGGACCCTTTCCCAGCTCCGCGGACAAGCCCCACGGTCCTGTCATGGATCGCGAGGAGGTGGACCGCGCGCTGTCCAGGCTCGGCGCCGAACACGAGGCGATCGAGACGTCCCTGCTCGCGCTCCAGGACCACGCGGGGCGCAGACTCCTCGAAGGAGCGGAACTCACCGGCGCCACCAAGCGTCGGTGGGCCTCCACCGAGCAGCTCATCTCCCTTCTGTGGGCTCACTTCGACGTCTACACCGAAGCCCTGGGAGAAGCGCGGAGCGTGCGCGCCCGGCGGCGCTGGCCGTCCCGCGACGATCTGGTCGAGCTGACCGATCTGCTGCGCGGCCCCCGCGTCACGATCCCCGGCAGTACCGTCGCGGCCGCCGGCCCGGACCCGTCCGAACCCTCCCCCGGCCTCACCGGACCGGCCCGGCTCAGCGAGCAGTTGAGCATGGAGCAGCTCGTCGACCGGATGAACACCTGGTACGCGCAAGCGCTGGACGTGGTCGTGGCCGCGGACGCCGTCTGGTCCGCGCTGCCCGCCCGGATAGACCTGCTCTCCGCCGAGTTGCAGCGCACGCGCTCGCTCGCCCACTCCGTCGGCGTACGCCCGGGCGAACACCCGGCGGGCGACGATCTGGAGCGCATCACGGCCGAACTCACCGCGCTTCGCGCCGAAGTGGTCTCCGACCCGCTCGCCTTCTGGAACCCGGCGGCGTCGGCCAGTTCCGCGCCGGGCGGCGGCCGCCCCGACACATCCCGCTACGACCGCGAGGCCCGCGCCCTGGAGGACGTGCGGCGCGAGATCGAGGCGGTCCTCGCCGTCCGGCAGGACGCGGAGCGGCGCCTGCTCGCCGTGCGGGACCTGCTCTCACGGGCCGACCGCACGCTCACCGAAGCGCGGCAGGCGCGCGGCGAGGTGCTCGCGAAGATCGCCGCGTCCGAGGTTCCCGCGGTCAGCGGCCCGCCGACCGTCCTGCACGAACAGCTCGCCGCGGCCGCCGACTACCGCAGGCGGTCCCAGTGGCACCGGCTCTCGCCGCTGCTGGACCGATTGGAGGAGCGGTCCGAGGAAGAGCTGATACGCGCCCGTGAATCGCTGACCGCGGTGACGGCGCCCTTGGCCGTACGTGCCGAACTCCGCGGCAGGCTCGACGCGTACAAGGCGAAGATCGCCCGCCACGGCATGGCCGAGGACCCCCTGCTGACGGAGCGGTACGACGTGGCGCGCCGGATGCTGTGGAGCGCGCCGTGCGACCTGCGCGCGGCCGAGGCGGCGGTGCTGCGCTACCAGGCGGCGGCCGCCGAGGTCCTGGTGCCGCGGCGGGCGGAGCCCGCGGACCGGGCGGCGGCCGCCGGGGACTCACCGGGCGCTGTCGGGGACGCGGCGAGCCCGGTGGACTCACCGGGCTCGGGCGGTGAGGGGGGCACATGAGCACCAGCACGGACGGGTGCCAGCGGCGGGAGTGCCCGGGAGCGTACGAGGACGTCGACGGCGGGCAGTTGTACTGCGACACGTGCGGACTTGCGCCCGTCGTCTCCCCCCACGGCATGGTCGGGTCCGAGCCCACGGGGGTCGCGGGCGGGGGCGGTGCGCCGACCCCACGTACGCCGTCCTCGGGCCCGTCGTCGTCCGGGCGGCCGGAGTCCGGTGCGTCCCCGTCCGGCGGTGTACCCACCGTGGGCCTCTCTTCCGGCCGTTCGTCGCCGTCCGCCCGTGCTTCGTCCGGGTCGTCCTCGTCCCGCCGTTCGGTGTCGGGGCGGCTCTCGGGGGGCGGCGCCCCTTCGGTGTCGGTGCGCAGCTCGGGCTCCTCCGGATCGTCCTCGGGCCGCAACAGGCTGGGCGCCGGCCTGGTGACCGTGCCCGAGGTGCCGCGCCCCGACCCGCGCACCGCCGTTCTGGAGAAGGCCGAGGTGCCGGAGCGGAAGCGGTTCTGCAGCCGCAGTGACTGCGGGGCTCCCGTGGGGCGCGCCCGCGCCGAGCGGCCCGGCCGCACCGAGGGCTTCTGCACCAAGTGCGGCCACCCGTACTCCTTCGTGGCCAAGCTGCGGCCCGGCGACGTCGTGCACGGGCAGTACGAGGTGGCGGGCTGCCTCGCGCACGGTGGCCTCGGCTGGATCTATCTCGCCGTGGACCACGCGGTCTCCGACCGCTGGGTGGTCCTCAAGGGGCTGCTCGACACCGGTGACGAGGACGCGCTCGCCGCCGCCGTCTCCGAGCGGCGCTTCCTGGCCGAGATCGAGCACTCCAACATCGTGCGGATCTACAACTTCGTCGAGCATCTCGACCAGCGCACCGGCAGCCTCGACGGCTACATCGTGATGGAGTACGTCGGCGGCAAGTCGCTCAAGGACATCGCCAACGAGCGGCGGACACCGGAGGGCCGGCGCGACCCGCTGCCGGTGGAACAGGCGTGTGCGTACGGCCTGGAGGCACTGGAGGCCCTCGGTCATCTGCACAGCAGGAAGCTGCTGTACTGCGACTTCAAGGTCGACAACGCCATCCAGCAGCAGGACCAGCTCAAGCTCATCGACATGGGCGCGGTCCGCCGGATGGACGACCGGGAGAGCGCGATCTACGGCACGGTCGGCTACCAGGCGCCGGAGGTCGCGGACGTGGGGCCGTCCGTCGCATCCGACCTATACACCGTGGCGCGGACCCTGGCCGTCCTCACCTTCGACTTCCAGGGCTACACCAACGTCTACGCCGACAGCCTCCCCGATCCGGACCACATCGACGTCTTCCGCCGCTACGAGTCCTTCTACCGGCTGCTGGTGCGCGCGACCGACCCCGACCCGGGGCGTCGGTTCGCGTCGGCGGAGGAGATGGCGGAGCAGCTCACGGGTGTCCTGCGGGAGGTCGTCGCCCTCCGGACGGGGCAGCCGCGGCCCGCGCTGTCCACGCTCTTCGGGCCGGAACTCCGGGTCGCGGACACGCAGTTGTTCGCCGAGGCGGACACCGCAGCGCCGCCCGCCTCGCCACCGCCCGCGCTCGCACGGCCACCCGCCGCGGCTTCGTCGCCCGCGATCGTACGACCGCCCGACGTCGCGCCCGGTGCCTCCGCGGGCCCCAGGACGCCCGACCTGCGCGCAGCCGCCCTCGCCCTGCCCGTGCCGCTCGTCGACTCCCGTGACCCGAACGCCGGGTTCCTGGCCGGGCTCATGGCCTCCGCCCCCGCGGAGCTGCCGGCCGCACTGGCCAACGCCCCCGCCGATTCGGTGGAGTTGCGCCTGCGGGAACTGCGAGCGCGGCTGGAGACCGGGGAAACGGAGGCGGCCGCCGAGACACTGGCGCGGCTGGAGGCCGACCACCACGACGACTGGCGCGTGGTCTGGTCCCGCGGCGTCACCTCGCTGGTGACGGGGGACCACGAGCGGGCAGCCCTCTCCTTCGACGCCGTCTACGACGCTTTTCCCGGGGAGCCCGCCCCGAAGCTCGCGCTCGCCCTCTGCGCCGAAGTGCTGGGGCAGTCGGACAACGCCGCCGAGTACTACCACCTCGTCCGGTCGGCCGACCCCGGCTTCGTCAGCGCCGCCTTCGGCCTCGCCCGGGTGCGGCTCGCAGCAGGCGACCGCACGGGAGCGGTCGAGGCCATGGAGTCCGTACCGGAGGCGTCGATCCATTACACGGCGGCGCGCATCGCGGCGGTACGCGCCCGGCTGCGGCAGCGCGCGGCGCAGGAGGCGCTGCTTGACGACCTCACGGCCGCAGCGGAACAGATCGAACAACTCGTGGAGTTCGGTCTGGACGCGGAGCGCCGCGAGCGGCTGTCGGCCGAGGTGCTGAGCTGTGCGCTCGGCTGGGTGATCGCCGGAGGCGTGGGCGCTCCCGCGAGGGATCCGGGCGCCACGAGGACTGCCGCCGGGACCGGGGCGGCCGGCGGGACCGGGGCGGCCGCCGGAGCCGTACCCGGTCACGCCGGGACCTGGGCGCCCGCCGGGACCGGTTCCGGGGGACGCCCCGCGCTGCTGGGCAGCCGACTGGACGAGCGGGGCCTGCGGTTCGGCCTGGAACGCTCGTACCGCGTGCTCGCGCGGCTCGCCCAGCGCGGCGAGGAGAGGATCGAACTGGTGGAGCGGGCCAACCGCTGCCGCCCCAGGACGTGGGTGTGAGTGTGATGTCGCAGATGCCCAAGGTGCCCCAACTGTCGGTCTGCCCCAGCTGCCGTGAGCCGCTGGAGGCCGGTGACAACTTCTGCGGCGCGTGCGGAGCCGATCTGTCGGCCGCACAGCTCCCGCGGGGCGACCGGCCCGCGGACGACCACGGCGCAACCGGCCGCGTGACACCGCCCCCGCCCCGGCCGGACACCCGCATCCCCGACGCTGCGGCGGCACAGGCAGCCGCCCGCTCCCGGCCCATGGATTCCGCCGCACATCTCTGCCCTGCGGCGCCAGGAAACGCCGGCCCCGCCGGGTGGCCCGCCCCCGAGCCGGCCCCCCGCTCCGCCCACGAGGCCCACCGCCCCGAGGACTTGGCGGGCATCGACTCCGGGGACGAGGGCCGTCCCGCAGACACGGACGCCGCCGAGCCGGACCACTACCCGCTCGCGCCTCCCGTCACGACGAGCGACGTCCCAGCCCCGTCAGGCACCGATGTGCCGCCCGCGGGCGCCGTGCCGCCACCCCCCGACCCGCGGATCACGGGCACCCACGAGCCGGACCCGCCCCGGCGGACGGTGGACGAGACCCCGGGCGGAGCGTCCGATGCCACTGGCGGCGGCGCGGCCGGAGCCCCCGGCGAGATCTGTATCGCCTGCCGGGCCGGTGCCGTCGACACGGACGGCTACTGCCGTCACTGCGGCCATGCCCAGCCCCGTCTGCGGGACCACATGGAGGAAGGGCTCGACAGCGTCGCGGCGGTCAGCGACCGGGGGCTGCGCCACCACCGCAACGAGGACGCGTTCGCCGTTTCCTCGGCCGCGATGCCCGACGGCTCAACAGCCGTGGTCGCCGTGGTGTGCGACGGGGTGTCCTCGGCGACCAGGTCCGACGAGGCGTCGCAGGCGGCCGCGGACGCCGCCGGCGCCTCGCTCCTCGCCGCCCTTCCCGCAGGCGCCCACCCGCAGCAGGCCATGCACGACGCGATCGTGGCCGCCGCGGAAGCCGTCAACTCCCTGGCGGAACCCCCGCATCAGCCGGAGGAGCACGACCCGCACCGCCACCACCAGAACTCCCCTGCCTGCACCATCGTCTCCGCCGTCGTCACCACCGGCATCCTCACGGTCGGCTGGATCGGCGACAGCCGGGCCTACTGGGTGCCCGACGACCGTGCGGCTCCGGCCGCGCGGCTGACCGAGGACGACTCGTGGGCGGCCCAGATGGTGGCGACGGGCCTCATGTCGGAGCAGGAGGCGTACGCGGACGAGCGCGCACACGCGATCACCGGCTGGCTCGGGGCCGACGCGTACGAACTGGAGCCGCACACCGCGTCGTTCAAACCGGACCGGCCCGGTGTGGTCGTGGTCTGCACGGACGGTCTGTGGAACTACGCGGAGGCCGCGGGCGACATGGCCGGGGCCGTGCCGGCCGACGCCCGCGCCCGCCCGCTGCACAGCGCGCGTGCGCTCGTCGGATACGCACTGGACGGCGGGGGTCATGACAACGTAACAGTGGCCGTCGTACCGTTCCCTTCCCGCGCCCAGGGGGCAGGATCGGTCTGAGCACAGCCGGTACGACCGCAGAGCCGGTACGACCGCACAGCCGGGCCGGTACGGCCGGACATCACGCGCGGGGGGAGCGCATGCGGATGGGCAGTTACCCGGAGTCGACGGTCCCGCGGTTCTCGGTCGAGGTGTATCAGAACGAGTACCTGCCGGCGGGCGGGCGCGAGGTGAACGCCATCGTCACGGTCACGTGTCGCGGTGGCACCGGCGCGCCGCGGGCGTCCGCACGGACACGGGAACCCGGCGGCGGACCGGACGCGGCGGTGGTCATCATGGTCGACTGCTCCGGCTCCATGCAGTACCCGCCGGAGAAGATGCGCAACGCGCGGGACGCCACGGCCGCCGCGATCGGCGCCCTGCGTGACGGCGTCGCGTTCGCCGTCGTCAGCGGCACCCACCAGGCGAGCGAGGTCTACCCGGGCGGCGGCCGCCTCGCGGTCGCCGACGCGGGCACGCGCGCCCAGGCGGTCCATGCGCTGCGGGCGCTGAGCGCGGGCGGCGGCACCGCGATCGGCACCTGGCTGCGCCTGGCCGACCGGCTGCTCTCCTCCGCCGAAGCCCCCATCCGGCACGGCATTCTCCTGACCGACGGGCGCAACGAGCACGAGTCGCCGGAGAGCCTGCACGCCACGCTGGAGGCGTGTGCGGGCCGGTTCACGTGTGACGCGCGCGGAGTGGGCACGGACTGGGAGGTCAAGGAGGTCACGGGTATCGCCTCCGCGCTGCTCGGCAGCGCCGACATCGTCGCCGATCCGGCCGGACTCGCCGCCGACTTCACGCGGATGATGGAGACCGCGATGGGCAAAGAGGTCGGGGACGTGAACCTGCGGCTGTGGACGCCCGTCGGCGCGGAGGTCGTCTTCGTGAAGCAGGTGGCCCCCACTGTCGAGGACCTCACGGACCGGCGCACCGAGGCGGGAGCACGCGCCGGGGACTACCCGACGGGCTCGTGGGGCGTCGAATCGCGCGACTACCACCTGTGCGTACGGGTGCCACCGGCGGAGGTCGGGCGGGAGATGCTGGCCGCCCGGGTGTCTCTGACCGCCCCGCCGGCGGGCGACGGCACATCCGAGACGCCGGCCCGAGGGCTCATACGGGCGGTGTGGACCGACGACATGGCCGCATCCACGTCCATCAACCCCCAGGTCGCGCACTACACAGGGCAGGCCGAACTGGCGCAAGTCATCCAGCAAGGGCTTGATGCCCGCAAGTCGGGTGATTGGGGCAGGGCAACGGCGAAGCTGGGACGGGCCGTACATCTGGCGCACGCGGCGGGCAACGAGGAGACTGCGAAACTGCTTGCGAAGGTGGTGGACGTCGTCGATGTGGCGACCGGTACTGTGCGACTGAAGAGAGATGTCGCGGAAGCCGACAAAATGACTCTCGAGACGCGCTCGACCAAGACGGTCCGCGTCAAGAAGTAGTCCCGGAAGCAGCACGAAGCAGTCGCAAAGGCAAGAAACAAACGGCCCAGGGGGCCGAGGTGAGAGGGGGAAGCACCGACATGCCGACCTGCCCGAACGGACACCAGTCGGGTTCCGACGACTGGTGCGAGATCTGCGGACACCGCATGGCCGGTGCCGGAGTTCAGGGCGGAGCGGTCGCGCCGCCGCCCCCGCCCCCACCGGTCCCGGGTGGACCGACAGCTCCCGGCGGGGCCGGAGCCCCGCAGGGCGGATACGGATACCCCACCCCGAACCAGCCCCAGCCGGGCGGATACGGATACCCCAGCCCGGAACAGTCTCAGCAGGGCGGTTACGGATATCCCCCGCCGAACCAGCCCCAGCCGGGCGGTTACGGATACCCCAACCCCAACCAACCGCCGGTGCCTGCCCCGTACGGCCAGGGTCCCGGACCGGCACCCGGTCCCGCGCCCGGCCACGGTCCCGGCTTCGATCCGGGTCCCGGCCACGGTCCCGGCTTCGATCCGGGTCCCGGCCACGGTCCCGGCTTCGATCCGGGTCCCGGCTTCGACCCGAACGCCACCGGGCAGGCCGAACTGTGCCCGCAGTGCCGCACGCCGCGCGAGGCGATGGCGCCGTTCTGCGAGGAGTGCCGCTACAACTTCCTCACGCATTCACCGACGTTCACGCCTCCGGCCCCACCGGCTCCGGGGACGCAGGGCCCGCCCGGGTTCCCTTCGATGCATCCGCAAGGACCCGGGGCCCCTGCCCAGGCTCCGCAGATGCCTCAAACTCCGCAGGTGCCTCAAGCTCCGCAAGTACCCCAGGCTCCGTCGGTCCCGCAGTCCCCGCAGCAGCACAACGGCTTCGACTACCAGAGTTCGCGTCCGTCCCAGGTGAACCGCCCCGCCGAGCCGCTCGCTCCGCCCCACCCCGGTCCGGAGCAGCAGCCGCTGCACGGCGGCGCGCCCCAGGGCCCGTACCCGCCGCAGGCGGGCTTCCCGCAGGCGCCTCCGATGCCCGGCCCCCTGGCCACGAACGGCCACGGCGGCGACTGGAACCTGCAGCCGCCCGGCCAGGCACCCGGGCCCGGTACGGGCCAGTTCCCCGGCGAGCCGCAGGCCGCCCAGCCGGCCGCCTGGACCGCAGTGATCGGCCCGGACCGCGAGTACTTCCTGGCCATGATGAACCGCAGCGGACCGGAGGCAGCCGGCCTCAACCTCCCCGCGTACTCACCGGAGCAGCAGCTTTCGCTCACCGGGAGCCAGGTGACCATCGGCCGCCGCCGCAACAGCACCGGCGAGTCCCCCGATATCGACCTGTCCCGTCCTCCCGAGGACCCGGGCGTCTCCCACAAGCACGCGGTACTCGTCTCGCAGCCCGACGGATCCTGGTCGGTCGTCGACCAGGACTCCACCAACGGCACGACGGTCAACGGCGGCGAGGAGCCGATCGAGCCGTTCGTCCCCGTCCCGCTGCAGGACGGCGACCGCGTGCACGTCGGGGCCTGGACGACGATCACCCTCCACCGGGGCTGAGTCCGCGCATCGGTCCGGGTACACCTCGGGGGCCGGCCCTCCGGCGGCACACCCGGACCGCCTCACACGGGCCCGGGCCGCCAGGTCGCGCCCTGCACCGCCGGGCCGAGCGGCCAGGCGCCCGGGCCGTCCGGATCGTCCAGCCAGGCCCACTGCTCCGCGCCGCGGATGGTCACGCCGAAGCGGCTGCGCTCGGGATGGTGCGCCCGCTGCCACAGCTCGTACGCCTCACGGGGGCTCAGCCTGCCCTCGGTCAGGGCCAGCAAGAAGGTGAACGGCTCGTGGCGCAGAAGGTGTTGAGGTACTCCCTCGGCGTCCTCCGGCTGTGGTGACGCACCGGGGAGCGCCTTCCCGGGCGATACGGGCCCCGGCGCTCCCCGCACCTCCGCCGCCTTCGGCACATTCGGCGGCTCCCCCGTCTTCGGCGCCTCCCGCGGCGCCGACGCTTTCGAGGACGCAGGCCCACCTGCACGCAGGGGTACGAAGTATGCGGAGGTGTTCAGGAACCGGCCCTCCGCCTGCGCGGCACCACGGACGCGCAACGCGAGAAGACCGGTGGCGAGCGGGGTGACGACGAGCCCGCCCGGCCGGCACTGTTCGAGCCAGGCGCCCGGCACGGATCTCAGCGCGCAGGTCGCCAGGATGCGGTCGTACGGGGCACGCGATGGACAGCCGCGCGCCCCGTCGCGCCGCACGACGACCGGGTGGTACCCGGCCCTGGCGAGATGGTCCCGGGCCGACTCGGTGATCTCCCGGTCGAGGTCCACGGTGGTCACCCGCTCCTCGCCGAGCCGGTGGGAGATCAGCGCAGCGTTGAACCCCGTCCCCGTTCCGATCTCCAGGACCCGGTCACCGTCGCGGACCTCCAGTACCTCCAGCATCTGCGCCATCAGTGAGGGCTGGCTGCTGGAGGAGAGCAGCGCGCCGTCGCGGACCCGGGTGGCCAGGGGCGTGTCGGCGTAGGCACCGGCGAGCCAGCGGGCCCGTACGCCCGGATCGGGGTCGCCGTACGACAGCCGCTCGAAGCCGCCCCGGACCGGCAGCCAGTACGACGGCACGAAGAGATGGCGCGGCACATCCTCGAACGCCGCCCGCCATGCGGGATCGGCCAGCAGCCCCTCGGCCATGATCGTGCGCACGAGTGCGGCCCGCGCCACTGCCGCCGCCTCCGGCTGTATCCCGGCCTCCGTCATGCCTCCACTGTCCTGCGGGCGCACCGGCGGCGCGACACCGCGGGCATGGCCGACGTGCGGACCGTGGTGACCGGGCCGGGGAATGGGCCCGGCCCCGAGGCCCCTGGACCTCGGCCGGGCGTCTGAGACCATGGTGGGGTGACTGAGATTCCACGTGGCACGGTGCAGGATCAGACCTTCTACGAACAGGTCGGCGGGGAACCGACCTTCCGCAAACTGGTGCACCGCTTCTACGAGGGCGTGTCCGAAGACCCGGTGCTGCGGCCGATGTACCCCGAGGAGGACCTGGGCCCCGCGGAGGAGCGCCTGGTGCTGTTCCTCATGCAGTACTGGGGCGGGCCGCGCACGTACAGCGACAACCGAGGACACCCGCGGCTGCGGATGCGGCACGCCCCATTCACGGTGAACCGGGCCGCGCACGACGCATGGCTGCGCCACATGCGCACCGCCGTGGACGAACTCGAGCTGTCGCCGGAACACGAGGCGCAGCTGTGGAGTTACCTCGAGTACGCAGCCGCGTCCATGATCAACACGGCTGACTGACGCCCCCGTCACGCTGCCCTACGAGGGGCCCTGCCAGGATGGGGCCCGTGCCCGACCGAGCTGACGTCGCCCTTCGCCCCGTACCCGCCCCGCCGGACCATGACTGGACAGCGCCCGCAAGCGCCGTGCCGGGAGTACCGGCGGGCGTACTGGACCCGGCGGACGACGCCTTCGCCCGCGACCCGTACCCGTACTACGCCTCCCTGCGCTCACAGGGGCCCGTGACGCGCGTGGCGCTGGCCAACGGTACGTACGCCTGGCTGGTCACCGGCTACGAGCAGACCCGTGCCGTGCTGGCCGACCCCCGCTTCTCCAATGTGCCGCCGCAGGGGGCGGGCCGGCACAAGACCGACTCCCCCGCCCAGCGCGCCCGAGCCTGCCTCGCCCGTCACATGCTCAACTCCGATGCCCCGGACCACACCCGGCTGCGCCGGCTGACGGCCGCGGCCTTCGCACCGCGCCGGGTCGACGCGCTGCGCCCGCGTATCGAGCACCTCACGGACGGGCTCGTCGCGGACGTGGCGGCACGGCTGGAGGGCGAGGGCACGACGGACCTCGTCGACGCCTTCGCGTTCCCGCTGCCGGTCCTGGTGATCGGCGAAGTGCTGGGCGTCCCGGAAGCGGACCGCGGCGATCTGCGCGAGTGGACGTACCGGGTGGGGTCGCCGGCGGACGCGCTGGAGCGCGGGGCCGTCGACGAGGCGTGGACCGCCCTGTACGGCTACTTCACCGGGCTGATCGCGGAGAAGCGGCGACGGCCCGGCGAGGATCTGTTCAGCACGCTCGTCCATGATTCCTCAGAGGGCGGTCTCGACGACGGCGAACTGCTCGCCATGGCCTTTCTTCTGCTCTTCGCGGGCTACGAGACCACGATGAACCTGCTGGCCTCGGCAGCCCTGCTGCTGCTCACGCACCCGCGGGAGCTGGAGGCGGCGCACCGGGAGGGACCCGCCCGCTGGGCGGCGGTCGTCGAGGAGACGCTGCGCCACGCGAGCCCCCTGGAGGGCACGACGTGGCGCCGGGCGACGGAGGCGGTGGATCTCGGCGGAGGGGCGGTCGTCCCGGCAGGTGCCTCGGTCCTCGCGGTCCTGGCGGCGGCCAACCGCGACCCGTCCCGCTACCCGGACCCGGACGCCTTCCGGCCGGAACGGTACGTGGCGGGCGGGGGTGGCGCTGGGGCACATGGCGTCGACGTGGACGGCCTCGGCGTCGAACGCTTCGAGTTCGAGGGGGCCGGCGTGGGCATGGACCGCTCCGGCGGGAACGGCGCCGCCGGGAACAGCTCCAGTGGGGACCCCACCGGTTTGAACGCCACGGGAGTGGTGAGCGGGCAGCGGCGGGCAGCACCGCATGTCGCGTTCGGGCACGGCCCGCACTTCTGCGTCGGATCGCGCCTGGCACGCCTGGAGGCTGCAATCGCCCTGCCGCGCCTCTTCGGCGCCTTTCCCGGACTGCGCCTTGCGGCCGACCCCGCCGAACTCCCTTACCGCCCCGGCCTGTTGGTTCGCGGACCGCGCCGCGTGCCGGTGACGACGGTCCGCTGACAACGCTCCGGTGACGGGGCCCCTTCTGTCCTCCTGGGGGGTGTGGCCGCAACGGGCGCGCCGAAGCCGTACGCAGGTCGCTGGCCTCACGGCGACCCGGGCTTGTGCGGCTCCGAACGACCGGGCCGCTCCAGCCGGGACTGCGGACCCGCTCCAGCCGGGACTGCGGGCCCGCCCCAGCCGGGACTACGGACCCGCCCTAGCCGGAAGTGACGATCAGGCCCGGAATTCCCGTACGGCGTACGACGATCGAGCCGTACGCCGTCCGCAGGCGCAGCCAGCTTCCCGCCGCGAAAAGCGCCGGCGCCTCGGGCGGCTTCTGCGCGAGTGCCGTACAAGCAACGGTCGAACGGGGCTGGGGGACGGCGCCGTTGCCGCCACACGCCGCCGGGGCCGCGGACGCCCCGGCCGGGAGCCGCCTGAGGAAGCCGAGCGACTGGGCGGCGTGGACGGCACGCAGCGGAAGCTCGGTGGTTCCCAGCGTCCGGGACCATATCTCCCGCCCGATACGGTCGAGTTCGGCGCGAGTGCGCCGTTCGTCGGGCAACTCCTCGGTCCGCTCCCGGAATTCAGCGACCGCCGCGGCGACGGCCGCACGGATGTCGTCCGTGTCCGGCAGACCTTCGACGCGCTGCCAGCCCCCGCGCGGCGGCAGCACACCCGCCCACGGCGGCCCGGTGACGCTCTCGGGGACGGTGACGGTCAGGCCACCGGCCGGATCCGCCCTGGCTGCCGCGTCGATGGCATCGGCGAGTCGCCCCGCCGAGACGGTGACGTCCAGCTCGTACCGGCCGTCCAGCCGGGCGGTACGGATCGCCAGCACCTCGAACGAGGCAGGGCGTCCGAAGACGGCGAGCACCCGCCCGCCGCCCCTGCCGGGGCGGACACCGGCCGCCACCTGACGCGCACCGGCCGGCGCCTTGGGCCCACCGCCCGCACCCGCCTGGAGGCGGACGGCCGCGCGGCGGTCGTAGTGCAGCAGCCGGGCGAGGAAGGCGGCGAGATCGGCCGCCTCCCCGGCGTCGGCGAAACGCAGCGCCCTCATTCGGCGACGGCCCCCTCCGGAGCCTTGCCGGACGCCCTGGACGCCTCCCCGGAAGCGCCATCGGCCGCCCTCTCGGAAGCGCTGTCGGACGCCTCCCCGGAAGCGCCGCCGGACACCTGGCCGGAGGTGCTGTCGGCCGCGCCCGTCCCCGTACCGGGCGGCTCCTTCCGCTCCATGCTGTCGTCCGTGAACTCCTCGAGGACGGCGCGCTCCTCGGCGGTGATCCGCCGAGGGCGCCCCTGCTCGAGGTCGTAGGGCACGACGATCGTCGTTGCCCGGACGTACACCTGCTCCTGGTCCTTGATCTCGTACGACAGGTACAGTGCCGCCGCGCCGATCTTCGTCACCCACGTCTCGACGGTCACCGGCTCGTGCCGGTGGACCAGCGGCCGCAGGTAGTCGATCTCGTGGCGCGCCACCACCGACCCGCCATTGAACGACGGGCCGCCGTCCGGCCGCGCCATCCGGAACATGAAGTCGATGCGCGCCTCCTCCAAGTAGCGGAGGAAGACCGCGTTGTTGACGTGACCGAACGCATCCATGTCCGACCAGCGCAGGGGGCAGGAGTAGACGTGCCGGGCCACGCCGCTCAGCCCCGCGTCAGCTTCTTGTACGTGGCGCGGTGCGGGCGGGCCGCGTCCGGGCCGAGACGCTCGACCTTGTTCTTCTCGTACGACTCGAAGTTGCCCTCGAACCAGAACCACTTCGACTCACCCTCGTAGGCGAGGATGTGGGTCGCGATGCGGTCGAGGAACCAGCGGTCGTGGGAGACGACCACGGCGCAGCCGGGGAATTCCAGCAGCGCGTTCTCGAGCGAGGAGAGGGTCTCGACGTCGAGGTCGTTGGTCGGCTCGTCGAGGAGCAGCAGGTTGCCACCCTGCTTGAGGGTGAGCGCCAGGTTCAGGCGGTTGCGCTCACCACCGGACAGGACGCCGGCGGGCTTCTGCTGGTCCGGGCCCTTGAAGCCGAACGCCGAGACATACGCGCGGGACGGCATCTCGACCTGGCCGACATTGATGTAGTCCAGCTCGTCGGAGACGACGGCCCACAGCGTCTTCTTCGGGTCGATGTTGGCGCGGGTCTGGTCGACGTAGGAGATCTTGACGGTGTCGCCGACCTTGATGGAGCCGGAGTCCGGGATCTCCAGGCCCTGGATCATCTTGAACAGCGTGGTCTTGCCCGCGCCGTTGGGGCCGATGACGCCGACGATGCCGTTACGGGGCAGCGTGAAGGAGAGGTCGTCGATGAGGACCTTCTCGCCGAACGCCTTGGAGAGGTTCTCCACCTCGACCACGACGTTGCCCAGACGCGGGCCCGGCGGGATCTGGATCTCCTCGAAGTCCAGCTTCCGGGTCTTCTCGGCCTCCGCGGCCATTTCCTCGTAACGGGTCAGACGCGCCTTGGACTTGGCCTGGCGGCCCTTGGCATTGGAGCGGACCCACTCCAGCTCGTCCTTCAGGCGCTTGGCGCGCTTGGCGTCCTTCTGGCCCTCGACCTTGAGGCGGGCCGCCTTCTTGTCGAGGTACGTGGAGTAGTTGCCCTCGTACGGGTGCGCGCGGCCGCGGTCGAGCTCAAGGATCCACTCGGCCACGTTGTCGAGGAAGTAGCGGTCGTGGGTGACGGCGACGACGGTGCCGGGGTACTTCGCGAGGTGCTGCTCCAGCCACTGGACGGACTCGGCGTCCAAGTGGTTGGTGGGCTCGTCGAGAAGCAGCAGGTCGGGGGCTTCGAGCAGCAGCTTGCAGAGCGCGACGCGCCGCTTCTCACCACCGGAGAGGTTGGTGACCGGCCAGTCGCCGGGCGGGCAGCCGAGTGCGTCCATGGCCTGCTCGAGCTGAGTGTCGAGGTCCCAGGCGTTGCGGTGGTCGAGCTCCTCCTGGAGCTTGCCCATCTCCTCGAGCAGCTCGTCGGAGTAGTCGGTCGCCATCTGCTCGGCGATCTCGTTGAACCGCTGAACCTTGGTGATGGTGTCGGCGACACCGTCCTGGACGTTCTCCAGCACGGTCTTCGACTCGTCCAGCGGGGGCTCCTGAAGGAGCATGCCGACGCTGTAACCGGGGGTGAGGAAGGCGTCTCCGTTCGACGGCTGCTCGAGGCCCGCCATGATCTTGAGGACCGTGGACTTCCCGGCGCCGTTCGGTCCGACCACGCCGATCTTGGCGCCGGGCAGGAAGCTCAGCGTGACGTCGTCGAGGATCACCTTGTCGCCGTGCGCCTTGCGCGCCTTGCGCATGGTGTAGATGAACTCAGCCAAGAGAAACCGTCCGGCAATCGATGGGTGGGCAGATACAGCCATCTTGCCGTAACGCTCGCGCTGCACGAAAACGAGATGGCATCGGACCGGCCGCACGGCACGGCGCGCGCCGCGGACGCCGTATCCGGGCGGGCCGGAGCGAGGGCCGCCATGACCTTGCCGTGGGGGCGAGCGGGGCGGCTGACGACGGTACGCGATGGGCCGCTCACCGGTCTCTTGCGGCCCGACCGCACCGACGGCGACCGCGCTCGGGACAGCGGTGCCGCAGGAGCCCGGAGAGGCGGGAGGGAACTACGGGGAGCGTGACACATCCGTGGCGCACCTCCGCTCCCTGGCGCACCACCGATCCGCGGCATACCACCGATCCGCGGCACACCGCCCGCACGCGGAGGCCCCGTTCATGCGGCCCCGGCCGGGACCGGTTCATGCGGCCCGGCTGCTGTGCATGACCCTGTCGGTGTATCCGGGCGGCGCCTCGGAGCCGAAGTCGCCGAAGTGCTGATGGCCAGGTCACCGCCGAAGACGTCCTGTAGAACCCCATGACTGGGGTTGTGTCCGGTCCCGCGCTGGGACGGGGCTGGGCCCGGCTGGGGCTGTGCCCGGGCCCGCGCGGAGCTGGGGCTGTGCCCGGGCCCGCGCGGAGCTGGGGCTGTGCCCGGGCCCGCGCGGAGCTGGGGCTGTGCCCGGGCCCGCGCTGGAGCTGGGGCCGGGAGACGGAGCGGGCCGGGAGACGGAGCGGGTGCCCGGCCCGGGGCTGGGCCCGGCTGGGCTGGGAGACGGAGCGGGCATGCGCATCGAGCACGCGTGAGGGCCGGGCCCGGGGCCCGGGCCTCACCGTGCGAACTGGGCGCTGTGCGCCACAGGGTTACTCGTCCGCCGACGTGGTCTTCCGCTTGCGGAGGAAGAAGACCGTCCCGCCACCGAGCACGAGGAGCGCGATGGCGATGCCCGCGATCACTGGCGTGGCGTTGCTGCTACCGGTCTGGGCGAGGTCGCCGCCCCCGGTGGAACCTTCGGACGAGCCACCGGCCGTGGCCGGGCTCGCCTCCGACGAGGGTGTGCCGGGCGTCTCGGCCGTCCTGCAGTCGAGGACGCCGGAGAAATGCTTCTCGAACCCGTTGGGACCGGTGATCGTGAAGTCGTAGGACTGGTCCTCCTTCACCGGCACGGTGACGGTTTCGGACTTGCCCGCCTCGATGGTGTGCTCGCTGCCCGCCAGCTCGAAGGTGAACGGCTCGTCGCCCTCATTGGATGCGGTCACGTCCACGCCGCCCTCGGCGCAGTTCTTCTCCGCGGACAGCGCGGGGATCGGTCCCTTCTTCGCCCAGTTCGCCGTCGCGGTCGCGCTGACCGTGCTCTCGCTGGAGCCGGCGAGGATCTGCGTCTGGCTCCTGGTCCGGCTGGCGAAGGCGCGGCCGACCGGAACGGTGGTGGTCGCCTGGGCCGTCAGCGAGGTGGAACCGTCGGCGGCACCCTTCGGTACGTCGAAGAACAACTCACCGCCGTTGGTGACGCTGGCGACGGGCTTGCCGGTCTTGTCGACGACCTTGACGCCCGAGGCCTCGGAGGCCGGATCCGGGCTGACCGTGACGTTCGCGGCGTCCGTGTGGACGGTGATGGGGCCCAGCCGGTCACCGGACTTGCCCGAGACGGCAGGCGGGTCGAGGGTCAGCGACGCCTTCGGCTCATCGAGGTCCTGAGCCTTCTGCTGGAGGTAGTCGGCGAGCTTCTCCGCGGCCGGGTCGACGGCCTCGACCCTCGCCTGGTCCGAGAACCGCCAGATCGCGACCTGGGTGCCGGCGGCCGCGGTCTTCTCGGTCAGCGTGCCGGAGTCGGCGGCCGCGGCGAGCTTGCTGAGGTCGTTGACCTGCGGATAGGAGTTCTGCAGGATCCAGCGAATCTTGCCCGCGTCTGCGTTGTTGTGCAGCGACGTAGCGGACCAGGGCTTCTCCTGGTACTGCGCCTTGCTCTGCGTCGGGTTGTGAATGTCGATGCAGTACGTCTGCAGCGTGCCCCCGCCGTCGACGGTCATCTCGAAGAGCCCTGCGCCGACCTTCTGCTCGCCGCCCTCGTTGGTGATGACGGCCTCGTCGAAGGTCTTGAGGCCTTCGAGGGTTGCGGTCGCGCCGCCGGGGCTCGGCGTGGCGTCGTCAGCCACGGCCGGGCCGGCGGCGGCTATCACACCCGCCGCGACCAGGCCGGAGGCCACAACCGCGGCGGCGAGGCGGGCGGAGCCACGCCTGCGTACAGAAAACATGGATTCCCCTCCGGCGAGGCGACGTTGGGGGGAGATGGCGCCCCGCAAACGAACTCACGTGCCCCGTGAGCACGGTCGGATCCTAAGGAGAAAGCGCAACATCGTCCCCACCAATCCCATGCGACAACCGATCCGAATCGGAATCGTTATCGCTCCCCCCGTGTCTGACCTGGGAACATCGACAAAGCGGCAGCCCAAACCCGGGTGATTCGGCGTCAGTTCAGCAACGCGCCCATTGCGGTCGCAGCACACCCACAGACGACGAAGCGGACGGTCAGTACATGCTGCTGCCACCTATCGGCGCCGTCAGCGCAGGGTTGGCGTCCGAGACCGGGCGGAACACTGCGGTGCCGTGCGTCAGATCGTGTCCCACGGACGTCGCTTCGATCTCCGCGGAGACACGCGGCCGACCGTCGCGATCCTCCTCACGTATCCTCAACGTGCCGTGCACGAGGAGAGGCTCACCGCTCGTCACGGACGAGGCGACATTGGCCGCAAGCGACTGCGCGGCCCACACCGTATAGAAGCTCGTGTGCCCGGCGGCCCGGCCCTCGCCCTTGCGCCCACGGTCCCCGCGGCGGCCGGTCGTCGCCGCCAACCGAAACCGCGCCACGGCGACGCCCTCGCTCGTCTCGGACAGTTCAACCGGCGTTGCGGCGCTGCCCACCACCGTCACCGTCGTTGCGGATCCAACTGCCGCGCCTGTGACCGCCGTTGATCCGAGCGCTCCCGCTCCGGCCCTCTTCCCCGCGTCCGTCCCCAGACTCGTACGCATGGCCAACCCCCCGACTCTCGTTCCGTTCCTCGTGCAGACCATGCTGCATGCCATCGAGCGCGGCCGCGACGGCTGTGGACGAACCTCGGGCTGTGGACAACTTCGCCACCGAAACGGGTGACGAGCCCGGACACGGCCGGGGCGCGGAGGCTCCACCTGCGCCTATCGGTCGGGAGCCGGGATCCGAGTCTTCCGTCCCTTAACCGGACCGCCCCGTCCGGGCCCGCCGGTACCGGGCCCGCCGGTTCAGCCCACCGTCCGGTCTCGTACGCAGCGCCCCTCGGACCGCAAGCGACTGCATGGCCGGACAGCGAGCGAACGGACGAGGCGGCGTCCGCCCACAAATCCCGACAGCAGGCACCTGTCCGGCCGCAGACACAGAGGGAGCACGCGAACGGCGGACGGCCGCGGAATCCCGCGGCCGTCCGCCTCCATCCCTACAGCCGTCCCACCGCCCCCTACAGCAGAGTCGTGTGCGAGGGTCCGCCCGCCGCGACCAGGTATTGGTCCCGCAGTTCCCGGTACCGCAGCAGTTCCGCCGCCACCGGCTCCAGCACCCGTGCCCGGCCGCACGACGCCGCCGCGCCCCGCAACCGCCGTTCGGCATCCTGCCCGTAGCGCCGGGCGGGCCCGCGGGCCGCAGCCCGGCAGCACCACGCGAGCACCGGCCCTCCGACCCCACCGGCGCCCATCAGCACCGCGGGCAGGATCCAGCTGTTGCCCGGCCCGCCTACCACTGACGCCACCAGCCAAAGGCCGCAGAGGACTTGGACCGCGAGCAGCAGACCCTGCAGTGTCGAGGCGATACGCCACCAGCCCGGCCCCGCTGGCCGCGCCGTACCGGCCGCCTGCTCCGCTGCCGACTGGTCCAGGGCCTCCGGCAGTCGCGTACCGCCGCGGGCCGCGGCCTCCCGCACCGACTGGGCCCAGGCGTCGGGCAGTCCCGCTGACGCCTCATCGGCCAGCGTGCGTACGGCCTGCTCCACGATCGCGCGGGCCGTACTCGGCACCGGCGGCGCGGCCTCGTCCCCGAATGCGCCGCCCGCTCCCGCCCCCGGCGCCGGCACCGGTGCCGGCGCCCGGGACTGCAGCACCTCGCCGCCCGCCACGGTGACGTCGGCAGAGGTGGAGTCCTTGACGCGACCACCGAAGCGGAAGCGGGACTTCCCCGCACCCCCCTGCGGTGAACGTTTCGCCTCGAACCGGCGCCACATACGGACCGAGGGCGCGCCACAGGCCAGTTCCGCATAGCGCAGCCATTCGCGTTCGGCCGCCTGTCCCGCGGCCACCGCACCCACCGCATCGGCCAGCCGGTCCTCGAAGTCCGCGCGCGCCCGCTCGGTGAGACCTGGACGGCCCTTGGCCATGTAGACCGAACGGAGGCGGTCGGCCGCGCCGTCGACGTCCGCGACCAGCCGCCGCTCGGCCGCGCCGCCCTCGGAGACGAACTGGCCCAGCCTGCGCCGGAGTTCACCGACCCCTTCCCCCGTCAGCGCCGAGACGGGCAGGACTGCCGCCCCGGGCTCGCCGTGCTCACCCAGCGCCAGGCCGTCCTCGTCGAGAAGTCTGCGCAGATCGTCGAGCACCTGGTCGGTGGCGTCACCGGGCAGCCGGTCCACCTGGTTCAGGACCACGAACGTCACCTCGGAGTACCCGGCGAGCGGCCGCAGATAGCGCTCGTGCAGCACCGCGTCCGCGTACTTCTCGGGGTCGACGACCCACACCACCGCGTCGACGAGCCCGAGCAGCCGGTCGACCTGCTCGCGCCGCCCGGAGACGGCCGAGTCGTGGTCGGGCAGATCGATGAGGACGAGGCCGCGCAGACCCGAGTCGTGGATGCGCTGCGGGCGCCGGCGCAGCCGGGGCGGGATACCGAGCCGGTCGAGCAGGCCCTCAGCCCCCTCCGACCACGTACAGGCCATGGGAGAAGACGTGGTCGGCCGCCGGACCCCAGCCTCCGAAAGAATCGTTCCGGCCAGGGCGTTGAACAGCGTCGACTTGCCGCTCCCGGAGGACCCGGCGATGGCGACGACGGTGTGGGCGAGGGAGAGGCGGTGACGGGCGGCGGCCTCCTCCAGGACACGGGAGGGCTCGGCGAGCGTCCCCGGTTCGAGCCGGGCGCGCGAGAGCCCGACGAGCTCGCGCATCGCCTCGAGCCGCCGGCGCAGCCCCCGGCCGAATCCGCTGCGGGACGGCGCCGTGGGCGTACCCGGAGAGAAGGCCGTGGTCACGCGCGGGGCGGTCTCCTGCCGGGGGCCGAGGCGGGGCACCTTTTCCGTCTCCCACAGGGGAGGCCCGGCTTCCGGCCTCCGGGCCGCGCGGTAGTACGCGGTGTCCGCCTCGTCACGGGCCCTGCGGGCGATCAGACCGTCGTCCCACTCCCCCACCGCTTCGGCATCGGGATCGTCATGGGATGCAGGTTCCTCTCCGTGCCCCTGCTCGCGCTCGGGGGCACGTCGCGGTTCCTCATCGGCCGAAGGCGGGTCGTCAGGCGCATACGTCTCGCCGGGGCCACCGGGCGCATACGTCTCGCCGGGGCCACCGGGAACGTACGTCTCGCCGGGGCCACCGGGCGCGTACGTCCCGCCGTGGCCACCGGGCGCGTACGTCCCGCCGGGGCCGTAGGGGGCGGGCGTGCCCGGACCGTATCCGGGAGCGCCGCTCGGACGGTGTTCGCCGACTCCTCCGGAGCCGTACAAGTCAGCGCCGCTCGGACCGTATGCACCGGGACCGTACGCCGGTGCGCTGCCGTCCCGGTGTGCGGGCACCTGGCCGGACTCGGCACGCGGAGTCGGGTCCATAAGGTGATGGTGCGGCTGCCACCTGTCCGAGGTGTCCGCCCTTCCGCCACGGTCCTCGATCGACCCCCTCCCATAGGTCCCGGCGCCTCCATAGGAGCCTGCACCGGCCCCATAGGAGCCGCGCGCACCATAGGGACTGCCGTTCCCATAGGAACTGCCGTTGTCGGAGCAGCCCGCCCGTCCGTACGGCGTCGCCTCCGGCTCGTGCGTCGCTCCGGCACCGGGGCCGTACGCCTCCGGGGCTTCATGGGGACGCTCCGCGTCCTCCCGAGGCGGCAGTCCTGCCCACTGCGCGGTGGGGTGGTCGGGGGCGGGGCCGTGGTCGGTTCCGGACGGGTGCCGGGGCTCGCCGGGGCGGTCGGTTGCGGCGGAGGTCACCGCCTCACCTCTTCCTTCTGCAGTACGGACAGCGCGGCGATGAGTGCGGCCTGCTGTTCGGGGGTGACGTCGAGGGCGTCCAAGGGGGCGAGCCGTCGATCGCGCTCGCCTTTGAGGACCTCGTCCAGGCACTCGGCCAGGAGCTCCCCGCCGCGGTCCCGCAGGCGGACGGCACCGTGCGCGCCGAGGGCGGCGGCCAGGTTCTCGCCGGCCGAGCGGCACCGGTCCGCGCCGAGCAGGGCGGCGGCCAGGAGGACGGCGGTCCGGTCGGCGTCGACATTCGCGGGGCGTTCGAGAGTGCGGATCTCCTCGTCGACCAGCTCTTCGAGGCAGCGTCGCCAGCGCCGTACGGCGACCCCGATACGCGCGGCGGCTCCCTCGGTGCGCGTGCTGCCGGGCTGGTACGCGTTCGCGCCCATCCGGTCGGAGTGCCAGGCCTGTTCGGTCCGCTCGTCGGCGCCCGCGACGGCACAGCACAGGAGGGCGGCCAGGCTGTCCGCGAGGGCGTCGAGGAACTCCGCCGCGCCGCTGTCCTGCGGGTAACCGCGCCAGCGTGTGAGGGCATTGCCCGCGAGAACGCTGCCGTCGGCCACGTCCCGGCGGACCCGGTCTCCCGCCTCCGCGTATGCCTCCTCCACGCAGTGCGCGAGCCGCAGCGCCGCCGCGTGCTGGGCGGCGGCGGCACCGGCGAGGGCGGGCAGCCGTACGTTCAGGGAGGCGAGCACGCCCCGCGCGGTGCGGGCCACGGCGGCCGAGCGGGCGCCCGAGTCCTGGGCATGGCGGACGAGCCACTCGCGGAGCGGGGCGACAGCGCTTCCGGGGAGCAGTCCGCTGCCTGCGCCGGTGGACTCGGGCAGTTCGGGGATGGTGAAACGGGGCACGTCCTCGAGTCCGGCCTTGTCCAGAAGCGCGCCGTACTGCCGGGAGACATCGGCGACAACTTGATGGGGCACACGGTCGAGGACGGTGACCAGCGTGACGTCGTACTCCTTGGCGGTGCGCAGGAGGTGCCAGGGCACGGCATCGGCGTAGCGGGTCGCGGTGGTGACCATGACCCAGATGTCGGCGGCGCAGATCAGCTCGGCGGCGAGCTCGCGGTTGCGGGAGACGAGGGAGTCGATGTCCGGCGCGTCGAGGAGGGCGAGGCCGGGCGGAAGGCTGTTCACGGTCTCGATGCGCAGGGAGGGTGGCCCGTTCGGGGGCCCGGAGGGGACCGGCTCGTCGTCGTACGGGGCGTAGGTGTCGTACGGGTCGTGGCCGCGTCCTCCGTGGCCCTTGCCCTCCCTGGCACCCATGGTGGCGTGCACCGGGGTCCACACGCGCGTGAAGCCGGGCAGTACCCGCTGCCCGGCGAACCAGTGGTGGTCATCCGGATGGCAGACGAGCACGGGCGTGCGTGTGGTGGGGCGCAGCACCCCGGCGGCGCTGACCTGGCGTCCGGCGAGGGAGTTGACGAGCGTGGACTTTCCGGCGCCGGTGGATCCTCCGATGACGGTGACGAGCGGCGCGTCGGGGGCGTGCAGCCGGGGGATCAGGTAGTCCTCGAGCTGCGCGAGGAGTTCGGCCCGGTCGCGCCGCGCCCGCGCGGCGCCCGGCAGGGCGAGCGGAAAGCGCGCGGCGGCGACACGGTCGCGCAGTGCGGACAGTGCTTCGAGCATCTGGGGCCGTACGTCCAAGGTCGCCACATGCGAAGAATGCCCAATTTTGGAGCCTTTTTGAAGCGTATGCTTATGTCTGCGCGCCACCGCGTCCCGAGCGGAGCAACGCGGTACGCATGTGACTCCCGGGACTCAGGCATAACGAGTGCACAACAGCGCGCGTCCGGAGCGCGAAAAGCGGTGCAGGATTCGTATCTGCCTGCGATTATCGGACTGCTTCACCGAACCTCCACATCGTGTCACGGAGGTGAAGCAACCGGGACGAGGCGTGGGGAGCCCTATCCTTGTCCAGGCCAATCCGGCCACCACACCAGGCCCCCGTAGCTCAGTGGATAGAGCAGGCGCCTTCTAAGCGCTTGGCCGCAGGTTCGAGTCCTGCCGGGGGCGCACAGATCGCACGACCGACAGACCCTCCGCCCCGGAGGGTCTTTTTGCTGGTCAGAGGCACTGTAGCGAGATGGCCGTAGCGGACGCGTAAGCGCCGGACCGCCCTCGGCTGATCATGAGGGTGGTCCGGCGCCGTCCGGCTGACACGGGTTTATGCGGGTGGCTCTGTCGAATACGTGTCGACGTTTCGCCGGAGGCGGCCCGCCTCCGCTGCCAGAGCGGGCAGCTCTCCCCCGGCCTCGATGCGCCTCTGGTGGTCCTTCAGCTGACCGGAGATGCAGCGGGCGTACGTGGCGAGCAGGACCGGCACGCCGTTGCCAGCAGCTCGCCCCACTGGTCCTCGTGACCCTCTGCTGATAGCCGCACATCCGACACCGCCCTGGGCGCGCCCAGAGGCAAAGAGGCTGGGCCGTCAGAGTGAGCAACCACAAGGGACCATGCCCGAGGAACCGGAAGGACGTTCAACAAGAAACAGGGGGTAACGGCCTATTCGACTAATGACATGAGGAGAACGGGGATGCGGCTACACAAAATCGCGACCGCCACCATGCTGGTCCTGGCAGTCAGCGGAGGGACAGCAGCAGGAACCGGAACGGCCCTCGCCGACACCGGCCCCGCCCACGGAAAGGCGAAGGCCAGGGCGGAAGGAGGGTCCACCACCGGCGAGGACGCCTTCCAGCAGAACATTGCGCAGTCCTCCCGGCAGAACAACAACTGCAACAACCCCAACATGCAGGATGAGACGCTCTCGCTCACGGGCAGCCGGGCAACAGGCCGGTGCGTGACCAGCGACGGCTCCCTGACCGCATTCTCCCGCATCCACAACGGCTCCGCCGACGCCCAAGGCGGCTCGGCGGCCGCTGACGTGGTTCAGCAGAACACCGCCCAGCGCGGCAGGCAGAACAACAACTGCAACAACCCCAACGGTGCGGAAATCACTCTGGACAGCAGTCGGGTGGAAGGCCGTTGTGCGGACCAGGACTTCTCGTTCAGCAAGCACACCCTGATCAAGGGCGGCGGTGTCCGAGCCGAAGGCGGCTCCAGTACAGCGGCCGAGGTGTTCCAGCAGAACGTGGCGCAGGAAGGCCGACAGAACAACAACTGCAACAACCCCAACGATGCGGAAATCGGGCTGACCGGGGGCGGCCGGATCAAAGCGGATTGCGGGAACAAGGACTTCTCGTTCAGCAAGCACACCTTGGTCAAGGGCGGCGGTGTCCGAGCCGAAGGCGGCTCCAGCACAGCGGCCGAGGTGTTCCAGCAGAACGTGGCGCAGGAAGGCCGGCAGAACAACAACTGCAACAACCCCAACCTCGACTCGGACAACTTCCTGGTGGAAGAGGGCAGCCGCTTGGACGTGCGTTGCGGGAACAAGGACAACTCGTTCAGCAAGCACACCCTGGTCAAGGGCGGCGGTGTCCGAGCCGAAGGCGGCTCCAGCACGACCGGCACCGTGATCCAGCAGAACGTGGCGCAGGAAGGCCGACAGAACAACAACTGCAACAACCCCAACGACACCTTCGACGACACCGAGGTGCGAGGGGGGAGCCGCGTGGGAATGCGTTGCGGAAACAAGGACCACTCCTTCAGCAAGCACACCCACATCAAAGGCGGCGGCGCACGAGCCCACGGAGGCACCGGTCAAGGCATCGACGCGGACTCGACCAACACCGCCCAGGAAGGCCGGCAGAACAACAACTGCAACAACGCCAACCTGACGGACCTCGACGTGTTCGGGGGCGGCCGCGTGGGGGTGGGTTGCGGGAACAAGGACAACTCGTTCAGCAAACACACCCACATCAAGGGCGGCGGTGCCCGAGCCGAAGGCGGCAGCAGCACAGGCGACGTGTTCCAGCAGAACATCGCCCAGGAAGGCCGACAGAACAACAACTGCAACAACCTGAACAACGACGAATCGGACCTCGACGTGGAAGAGGGCGGCCGCTTGGCGGTGCATTGCGGGAACAAGGACAACTCGTTCAGCCACAAGTCCCTGGTCAAGGGCGGCGGCGCCCGCGCCCAAGGCGGCTCCGGCACAGGCGCCGAAGTCAACCAGCAGAACATCGCCCAGGAAGGCCGACAGAACAACAACTGCGCCAACCTCAACGCCACGGAGGCCCCGGTGACCGGCGGCCGGTCAAAGGTGGCCTGTCAGACGGTGGACCACTCCGCAAACCTGCGCACCGCGGACATCGGCGGAGGAGCCCAAGCCGCAGGCGGAACCGCCACAGCCGAACTCTTCCAACAGAACACGGCCCAAGAAGGCCGACAGAGCAACAGCTGCAGCAACACCAATAACCTCACCCTCACCGCCACAGGCAGCCGCACACAAACCCACTGCACCGCCGTGGACCGTTCCACCAACATCGGTACGGAATACCGGTGAACAAGGCCCGCACGCGGTGCAGTTCTCCGCCCGGCCCAGCCCAGCCACCACGGCGCGGCCAGGGCCGCACCCGCTCGAGGGCCCCTGTCGGCAGCCTTCGCCTTCCCCGCCCCATGGTCGGGACCGGCCGAGTATGTCCCACGTAGCAAGTAGTTGAAGTGGTGATGCCGGGGTCGTGTCACAAGCTACTGCGGCGCCATCAGGAGGGCCCCCGCACCGGACGCCAAGGCCGTCAGGTGCGGGGGCGCTCGGCTTCGACCGAGTGGCCTCACCCCGGAGCACGGGAGCCGTCGGCCATCCTGAGGGTGGATGCTCGGCCGGACGACGTGCGCGGCGGCTCGGGGCGTAGTCCGTACACGGTGTGATGGGCGGTCACCAGCGGGCCGCTGTGGTTGAGTTCGCCGTAACGGGCCCATGCATCGGGCTGGAGCTCTGATGCCGAATGGAAGCGGGGGGATGGCGGAGCATGTCAGGGGAATGGCGTTTCTCGCGGCGGTGGGGTTACGTCGCGTGCGCGTGGGGAGTCGCGTTTGCCGGCCTTCACCTCTACTGGGCCGTGGGCGGCGACGTCGGGCTGAGCGTTTCTGCGGGGCCCGAACTGGCCACCCGGCGGCCCGCATGGTTCGTGATGGCCGGACTCTGGGGCGGGGGGGCACTGTGCGTCCTCGGTGCGGCGCTCGGCTGGGTCCTGGCGCGGGAACAGCCGCGAAATGCCCTGGTGCGGCGAGCCGTTGGCGGTCTCGGGTGGGCCGTGGCAGCCGTCCTGCTCCTCAGGGCCGTCACCATCGAGGTGCTGCTGCTGACCGATGTCACGCATCTCAGCAATGCCATCGAGCCGGATCAGCGTTTCTGGACCCTCGCGCTCTGGAACCCCTGGTTCGTGACCGGTGGCCTCTCCTTCGCGCTCGCCGCACTGAGCTTGCGTCGCGCATCCGCCGGAACGGGCACGGGTGCTGCCGAGGTGCCGCACCCGCACCCCTGAGCCCCGTACTCGTCCTCGGCCCGGCTCACAACTCCAGATCCGCGAACAGCGCGCCGTGGTCGGAGGCCTGGGTGGCCTTCGACGTCACCGTCTCGAACGACTTGAACGTGTGGGGTGCCCAGATTCCGCGGCGCTCCACGTCCACCGCCTGCACACGGTCGAACAGGTCCGGGGAGAAAAACAGGTAGTCGATCTTCTGCTTGAGCGACTGCCCCGTCCCGAACGTGCCCGGCGCACCCGTGTAGCTGCTGTGGCTCATCGCGTCCTGCAGACCCGCGGACAGGAGGAGTTCGACCGGTTCGCTGTCCGGGGTGTCGTTGAGGTCCCCGGCGACCACCACGCGCGCGGAGCGCTTCAGCGCGGCTTCGTAGATCGTCCTGACCCGTTCGGCCTGCCTCTTGCGCTTGTCCGCGCTCTCCGCCGCGTTGCCGAAGCCCTTGCTCTTGAAGTGGTTGCCCAGGAGCCACAGCGCCTTCCCGTCCGGGAGTTCGATTTCGTACTCGGGGCAGTCGCGGCTGAAGATCGTACGGCCCGATGCGGTGTCGAAGATGTGCGAGTGTATGCAGTTGATGGGTCTGCGGCTGAACAGGCCGACGTCTATGCCGCGGCTGTCGTTGCCGTCGATGAGCATGTTGAACGGATAGTGCCTTGCGCCCATCTGGTCCTTGAGGACCTGTTCGTTGAAACGGTCCAGGGCGAGCCGGTCCTCGACCTCGACCGTGAGCAGGATGTCGGCATCGACCTCGGCGATCAGGCGGCCGGTGTTCTGCACGGCTTCCCAGTTGAGGTCGTCACGGACCATCTCGGCCCAACCGACCCAGTCCGGCCGTCCCTCGGCGACGATCTCGATCGCGCCGCCCCGCTTCACCTTGAAGAGCTTGGCACCTCCACGCGTCTCGTTCACCACGAAGGGACGCGTTCGGGACTGGGAGTTGTGGACGTCGTGCTTTTCGAGAATCCCGGTGATGGTCTCCTTGTCCCCGGCCGTATAGGTCTCGTGGTCGAGGACGGAGACGAGGGTGGCGAAATCCTCCAGGATTTCCCGACGCGCCGCCTGGTCCTTTAGCGCGAAAACACGGGGCCGGCGGAAGAGGTTCTCGGCGTTGAACGTGGCGATGCGGACTGTCATGGCGCCTCCTCACGCGGCGCAGAATCCACGCAGCCGACGGGTCAGGCGCCGCCGAGTCACTGCTCGCCGACGCTTTCAATTCTCCGAGGGTGGGCGCCTGATGTCCAACGGAGAGCGGGCTCGCCGTCCCGGAGCAGTCGGACCGCTCCGGGACGGATATGGTTCAACGACAAACCACTTTCGCCGGCGCACCACGAGTCCCGCACCGTTGCGCGGCCGGACTCCGGTCTACCCCCGGCGGGCTCCCGTTCTGGCCTTCGCGCAGGCCGACACCGCTTCGCCCAACGGGGTCTCGCCCTGCGCCAGTTCCAGGGTCAGTCCCCGCGTCGACGGGGTGTCCAGAAGAGCGAGGAGGACTGATGCCGTGTCGTCGCGGGTGACGTCGCCCGGGCCGCGTTCCGCCGTGAGGCGGACCCTGCCCGTGCCGGGGGCGTTCGTCAGGGCCGCCGGGCGCAGGATCGTCCAGTCGAGGTCCTGGGACGTCACGTATGCGTCCGCCGCCGTTTTGGCCCGGATATACGCTACGCCGGTCTCGTCGAGCCCGGGCCGGGGTTCGCTGCCCGCGCCCCGGCTGGAGACCATCACGTAACGGCGGACGCCCGCCCGTACCGTGGCGTCGGCGAGCAGGACCGCGGCCGCCCGGTCCACGGTGTCCTTGCGCGCGGCGCCGCTGCCCGGTCCTGCGCCCGCCGCGAAGACGACAGCGTCCGCGCCGCGCAGATGAGCTCCGACCTCCTCGATCGTCGCAGTCTCCAAGTCGCACAGCAGTGGGCGCACGCCCGCCTCGCGCAGGTCGTCCGCCTGACCGGCCTTACGGATGAGGCCGACGGCGGTATCGCCCCGGGTGCTCAGCAGTCGGCCCAGGCGGAGGGCGATCCGGCCGTGACCTCCCGCGATCACGACGCGCACGGATTCTCCTGGTTGTCGCACACCGGTACTCCTTCAAAGGGTCGACGCCATGGGGAAGTTGCGGGGCGAACGAGGCCGTCGGACGGCGGTCGTTCGGCTCTGATGAGACATGCGGCTGTTGTCGGGCGTGGGGCTGTCATAAGGCGTACGGCTGCCGGGGTCATGGGCGGACCAGGGCCTTAAGGGCGCGGCGCTCGTCCATGGCCGCGTAGCCCACTGGCACCTCGTCCAGGCCGATCGTCAGGTCGAAGACCGGCGAGGCGTCGAGGCGTCCGGCGATGACGTCGGGGAGCAGTTCGGGGATGTACGCCCGCGCCGGCGCCACACCACCGCACAGCGCGACGTTGCGGCCGAACATCTGCCCGATGTCGACGCCCGCGCTGCCGCCGTGCGGGACGCCGACGAAACCGACCGCACCACCGTCCCGGGCTATGGATATCGCCGTGCGCATCGACTCGTCGGTGCCGACGGCCTCCAGCACGGCGTGCGCGCCGGTGCCGCCCGTCAGTTCGCGTACGGCGGCCACCGCCTCGTCGCCGCGCTCGGGCACCACGTCCGTGGCGCCGAACTCGCGTGCGACGGCGGTGCGTTGGCTGTGCCGCCCGAGGGCGATGATCCGTTCGGCGCCCAGACGGTGGGCGGCGAGCACACCGCACAGACCGACCGCCCCGTCCCCGACGACGGCGACGGTGGCGCCCGGCCGGACCCGCGCCGCGACCGCGGCGTGATGCCCGGTCGACATCACGTCCGACAGAGCCAGCACGGCGGGCAGCAGTGCCTCGTCGAGATCCTGGGGCAGCCGTACGAGCGTCCCGTCCGCGTACGGCACCCGCACGGCCTCGCCCTGGCCCCCGTCCGACCCCGGCTCGCCCCAGAATCCGCCTTCCGGGCAGGAGGTGTGGAGCCCCTCGGCGCAGAAGTCGCAGGAGCCGTCCGACCAGACGAAGGGCGCCAGGACTCGGTCACCGGCGCGCAGCCCGGTCACCCGGGCCCCCACCTCGTCCACGACTCCCAGGAATTCGTGCCCGATGCGCTGTCCCGGCTGCCGCTCCGCCACACCGCGGTAGGCCCACAGATCGCTGCCGCAGATGCAGGCGTGCGTCACGCGCACCACGGCGTCGGTCGGCCGCTCGATCCGCGGGTCGGGTACCTGCTCGACCCGCAGGTCCTTGGGGCCATGGATGACGGTGGCGCGCACGCATTCTCCCGGGGAATACCAGTTCGGGCTGTACCCGCGCAGCCTGCCTCGGGCCCGGGCCTCCCGTCCAGCTAAAGGAACTTCAATAGCGTTTAAGCTGTGCTAATGCTCGATGTCCGACGCCTGGTCCTGCTGCGCGATCTGGCGGAGTACGGCACGGTCACCGCCGTCGCCGAGCTGCACGGCGTCACCGCCTCCGCCGTTTCCCAGCAGCTCAAACAGCTCGAAGCCGAGACGGGCGTGCCCCTGGTGCTCCGCGAGGGCCGCGGGATCCGCCTCACCTCCGCGGGTCGGGGCCTGGTGGAGGACGCCGATGCCGTTCTCGCCGCACTGGAACGCGCCCACACTCGGCTGACCCGGCCGTCCACGGAGCCGGTCGGGCCCGTACGGATCTCCTGCTTCACCACGGCCATGTCGCCTCTGATCGCTCCCCTGTTGGAGACCCTCGCCCGCCGCCACTCCGGGCTGACGCCGCACATCACCGAAGCCGAGCCGGAGACCAGCCTCCCCGCGCTGCGGCAGCGGCGCGCCGACCTCGCCGTCGTCTACCGCTACACCCACCTCGGCACGCCCGCGCCCCAGGGGGTCGACACCCACCCTCTCCTCACCGATCCCCTGCTGGTGGTCCTGCCCGCCTCGCACTCCGCCGCCCGGATGCGGCACGCCGAGGAGCGGGACGGAGGGGAGGGGGACGGCGCGGAGCGGGGCGGCACGGAGGGATACGCCGAGGAGCGGGGCGGCCTGGAGCCGCTGGCCCTCGCCGCGCTGGCGGACACTCCGTGGATCACCGCCCCCCAGGGCACCGCCTGCCACGACGCCACCCTCTTCGCGTGCCGCCACTCCGGCTTCACGCCACAGATCCGGCATACGTGCTCTGGATTCGCCGCGATGCTGACGCTCGCTGCGACCGGTGCCGGGGCGGTCCTCGTCCCCGCGCTGGCCGCCATGCCCCTGCCGCCCGGCCTGGTCGCCCGCACCGTCGGCACCCCCGGGCTGACCCGCACCATCGAGGCGGCCGTGCGACGCGGTACGGGTGAGCGGCCGGCCGTCGCCGCCTGTCTCGAAGCGCTCGCCGCTTCGGCCGCAGCCCGCTGAGCCCGATCCCATGCTCCCGCCCGCGACTGGGCCGGGACCGGCGCGCGATGCCCGACCCCCGACGCCCTGCGCCCCTGCGCTCTGCGCCCGGCGCCCGGCGCCCGAACTGAGTACCCCTGCCCGTAGCAGAGCGTGTACCCGCCTTGTTGGCTGCCGCGTGTAACGCCTCAGCCGTCCGGCACCAAGAGGTGATGAAAGGTGCCGACAGACAAGGAGTCGAGATGCGACATCCGCCGGGCGACTACGACACCGCGCGGATCGGCGACGATCCGGAGGCGTTCGAAGCCTTCTACCGCGAACACGTTCAGACCGTGCTGCGTTACGCGACCCGGCGCACCCGGGACCCGCACGCCGCCGCCGACCTGGTGGCCGATGTCTTCGTCGCGGCGATAGCCGGGGCACACGGCTACCGGGCCGAGTGGGGCAGCCCCGCGGCGTGGCTGCACGGCATCGCCCGCAACGTCGTCGCGTCCGAGCACCGGCGCGCCGCGCGTGCCTGGTCCGCCGAGAGCCGCATCGCCGGCCACCGGCTGCTGGAGAGCGAGGACATCGCACGGCTGGAGGAGCGGATCGACGCCGAACGGGCCTGCCGCGGGCTCCTGGAGCAGATCGCGGCCCTGCCCTCCGGCCAGCGCGATCTCCTCGAACTGGTCGCGGTCGACGGGCTGTCCGTCGCCGAGGCCGCCCGTGTACTGGACATCAATCCGGTGACGGCACGCGTACGGCTGCACCGCGCCCGCGCGGCGGTACGTCATGCCCCCGCCCCGTCCGTCGACGGGGACTCCGCTCCATCTCTTCGGTCGCTTTTGGAGGCCTCATGAACCCCGGACGTTTCGAGGAGCGGCTGCTGCAGGAGCTCAAGGCCCGTATCGAGCAGCGACCTTCGTACACCGACGCCGCGGAGAGCATGGCCTTCGCGTCCGCGGAGTCAGGCGGCTGGGGACGCGTGTTCCGGGTCGGACTGGCCGCGGGTGTGGCGGTGGCCATGGTGGCCACGGCATTCCTCCTCGGACAGAACGGACCGGACGGCTCGCATGACACGGTCACGGGTTCCCGTACGGAGGACGGCGGTCCCCGGGAACGCATCGTCAACGCCGCCTACACGGTGGAACGCAAGGCGGCCGGCGTGGTCAAGCTCACGATCGAGGACCCCTCCGGCAAGCCGGACATCGAGGGGATGCGGAAGGACCTGGAGAGTATGGGCGTGCCCGCTCGCGTGTACGCGGGCGACCCCGACTGCCCGAATCCGCGGCCCGGCGGAACGCCGAGCGGAGATCCCGACCCGACGGGAAAACCGACCGGGGAGCCGTCAGGGGAACCGACCGGGGAGCCCTCGAGAACGGCGACCGAGGAGCCGACCGGATCTCCGACCGAAGAACCCACCGAGGAGCCAACGGGGACCTCGACGGCGGAGCCGACCGAAGAGCCGACCGGGACTCCGACAGAGACGTCGTCCGGCTCCACGGGGACCACGGACTCAACGCTCGACGAGATGCTGGAGGACGGCCGCCAGTTCCGGATCGAGGAGGAACGCGGAAAGCTCGTGGCCTACGTCAAGCCGGACCTGATCCCGAAGGGCTCGACGCTGACCTTCGGCTTCCCCCTCGCGAAGACCGATCCGGAGCACGGCCTGAGCATCTGGCAGGTCGGGCTCGAACCGGGCGACGGGCCCGGCTGCCTCCCCGCCGTGCCCGCGGACGCGGTGAAGCACAGGTCGTAGATCCCCCAGCCCCTCCCGGTGGTCCTCGTCCCCGCCCGGCGAAGGACCACCGGCGAGGCGCGATCCGCGCTCCCCGGACCGGCCAGTCCCCGGACCGGCCCGCCCCGGCCACCGCACCGGTCCCGCCTCCGCCCGCCCTTCTCTGCCGCCCTCACTCGCGCCACACCGCCATCACCCGTTGCCCTCACCCGCTTCCCTCCCCCTCCGTTACAGCACGCACACGCAGCGCGCACCCGGCGCGCACCCCGGAGCACGGAAACCCGCGGCTACTCCCCGGTGTTCCGCCGCACCCGTCCGCTCCGGTCTAGCGTGGATGGAGGGGGCATGCCGACGGCAAGCGGCCACGGCGCGAAGGGGCAGCGGAGCGATGGCGAAGGTGCGGATGCACGAAGGGGAGTTGCCGGGACGCTCGGACGAGCTGCAGTTCCTGGAGAGGGCGATATCCGCTGCCGCGTCGGGGCGCGGGCAGGCCGTGCTGGTGGAGGGGGAACCCGGCATCGGCAAGACCGCGCTGCTCGACGCGGCGGTCATGCACGCGCGGGAGACCGGCTTCCGCGTGCTGGAGGGTGCGGGTGAGGAACTGGAGCGCCGCGTACCGTTCGCCGTGATCGCCCGGTGTCTCGACACGGGGGCGGCCGGGCGGACGGATGGGCAGGCCCGTGCGGTCGCCCGGCTCGTCCGCCGCGAGGGCGAGTCCGCGGCCGGCCGGTCGCCCGGTGCGGACTTCGCGACGGCCGAGGCCGTCCTCGGCCTGCTGGACGAGTGGTGCACCGCAGGACCGGTTGCCCTGGTGGTGGACGATCTCCACTGGGCGGACAGCGGGACGCTTCTGCTGCTGCACCGGCTCGGCAAGTCATTGGGCACCGTGCCCCTGCTGGTCGTGTGCGCGAGCCGCCCCGTACCGGGAGAGGAACTGGACCGGCTGCGGCGAAGCATGACGTCAAGCGGCGCGCACGGCGTCACCGTCGGACCACTGGACGAGAAGGCGGTGGGCGAGCTGGCGGAGGACCTGCTCGGCGCTCCCGCCGGGCCGGGTCTGCGCAAACTGCTCAGCGGCGCGGCGGGCAACCCCCTCTTCGTCACAGAGATCGTCGCCGCGCTGCAGCGGGACGAGGCGATCGTAGAGTCCGGGGCCACGGTGGACGTCCGCGGGGGAGACGCACCCGCCTCGCTGCTCTCCGCCATAGCGGGCCGGCTGGACTGGGTCTCCCCCAGGGGCAGGGAGATTCTGCGCGCCGGCTCGATACTCGGATCGGCGTTCACCGTCGTCGAACTCTCGGCCGTGACCGGTATCTCGCCCGCCCGGCTCGTCGAGCCCATTCTGGACTTCGTGCGCTACGGGATTCTCACGGAACAGGGCGAACGGCTCGTCTTCCGCCACGACTTGATCCGCCACGCCCTGTACGACGGCATCCCGGCGCGTGCGGCCTCCCACGCGGCGGTCGGCCGCGCCCTGGCACGCAGCGGTACGGCCGTGGAGCGGGTGGCCGAGCATCTGCTGCTGGGGACGCGTTCGGGCGAGGACACCCTGCCGGACTGGGTCCTCGACAACGCCCCGGCTCTCACGCTCCGTGCCCCCGGCCTCGCGGTCGAACTGCTCGAGGCGACCCTGGCCGAGATGGAGCCGAACGATCCGCGCGCGGCCGGGCTCCGGGTCCTGCTGGCGTCCAGCCTGCTGTGGACGGGACGTGCTCCCGAGGCCGAGCGGCGTGCCGAGGAGGCGCTGGCCGAGACCCGGGACCCTGTGCGGAAGCGGGAGTTGCTGGGGCTGCTCGGCCAGGCGTGCATGGCTCGGGGGCGGCCCGATCTCGGTGCGGAGCGGGCGCGCGAGGCGCTCGCGACGGGCGGGCTGAGCACCGCCGAGACGCTCGGATTGGAGGCGTTTCTCGCCATCTCCCTGCTCCACGCCCGCGACATGGACCGGGCCGCGGACCTGGCGGAGCGGGTGCGGGCCGAGGCCGGGGAGCTCAAGCAGATGGCTCCGCTCGTGGACGCCCTCCACCCGCTGGCGGCCGTCGCCCAGTTGCGCGGACTGCCCCAAGTGGCCCTGGAGAACTCGGACCAGGGGCTGCGGATCGCCCGCACCGAGCCCGTGCACAGCGACCGGATCATCGCCCTCCGCACCACACGCGCGTTCAGTCTGATGAGTCTCGACCGCTCCGGGGAGGCCGAGGAGGCCATGGAGTCCGCCCGGCGGCTCGCGGAACAGAAGGGCAGTGTGCTGCTTGGGTTCTGCGATGTCGGACGGAGCCTGTTCATGTTCCACACCGGGCGGTGGGACGACGCCCTGGCGGTGCTCGAGTCGGGACGGGATCTTCCGGGATTCCTGGGCGTACCGCGGGCGGTGAACGGACTGGCCGCGCTGATCGCCGCGCTACGCGGCGATCTCGGCACGGCGCGGGAGCGCCTGGAGGCGGCGGACCGGGCGGTGAGGACGCCCACCACGCTGGTCCACGAGTATCTGCCGCGCTGGGCGGGTCAGGTCATCCGGGAGGCGGACGGCCGGCCGCGGGAGGCGTTCGCCGATCTGCTGGAGGGCTGGGAACACGGCTTCGGGGCGATGTCGGGCGCCGGGTTGTCCTTCCGGGCGGCCGACGTCGTACGGCTGGCGCTCTCGCTCGGCGAGGACGATGCGGCCCGGGACATCGTGGCCTTCGAGCAGCGGCTCGCCGAGACGGAGGGCTCGGCTCCGGGGACCCGTGCGATCGCCCTGCACTGCCAGGGGCTGGTGGAGAGCGACCCGCTGCTGATGGCCGAGGCGTCGGGTCATTACGAGCGTTCGCCGCGGCTGCTGTCGCGCGCCCAGTACCACGAGGACTGCGCGGCCGTCCTGGCCGGGGCCGGACACACGAACGAGGCGCGTAACGAACTCGACCGGGCGTGGGACCTGTACACCCTCCTCCAGGCCGACCGGTGCATGTCGCAGGCCGAGGCCAGGCTCGGCGCCGCGGGCGTGGCGCGGGCGCGGCGCAGCCGCCCGCACCGTCCCAGCAGGGGGTGGGGCTCCCTGACCGAGACGGAGCGCAATGTGGCCGCGCTGGTGGGCGAAGGGATGTCGAACACGGCGATCGGCGCGAAGCTCTTCATCTCGCGGAGGACCGTGCAGTCCCATGTCTCGATCATTCTGCGGAAGCTGGGTCTGACCTCCCGCGTGGAGATCGCGGTCGAAGTGGCCGGCCACGTCTGAACGTCGGGGCGCCCCGGCGCCTCCGCGCTCGGCCGCACCGCACGTAAGAGCCACCCGTACGTCGACGCTGCCACGTGCCAGCTACCCGTACCGGTCAACGCTGCCGCGTGACGGCCACCCGTACGGTCAGCGCTGCCGCGTTCGGCGCCCGTACGGTCAGCGCTGTCGTGTGACGGCCGTCGCCAGTTCGACGCGCGACGTGAGACCGAGCTTCCCGAGAATGCTGGAGACGTGCGACTGCACGGTCCTCCGCGAGATGAACATCCGGGACGCGATCGCCGGGTTGGACAGCCCTTCGGCGACCAGCGCCGCGATCTTGTGCTCCGTGTCCGTGAGGGCCTCCCAGCCGCTGGCCGGCCTCCGGCGGCGGTCGGTGCGCCGCCTGGGCAGGCCCGCCGCCTCCAGCCGCTCCTCCGCACACGAGATGCACCAGTCGGCGCGCATCTGGGCGTAGACGTCGAGGGCCTGGTCGAGTTCGGTCCGGGCTTCGTCCAGGCGCCCGGCGTCCGCGAGCACGGCGGCGAGGTCCTCGTAGTACTGCCCGCGCGAGAGCAGCCAGGGCGTCTCCCGGTAGTAGTCGGCGGCGTCGGCGAGCGCGACGAGGTCGCGGTCGGCCAGTCCCCGGCAGTGGGAGATGATCGCGCGGGCGCGCCGGGTGGTGCGCTCCGGGTCGTCGATCAGCTCGGTCTCCTCGATGACCTCGCGCACCGTATCGGTGTCGCCGACGTCCAGGGCGAGCCGTACGAGGTCGGCGGCCCGGAAGAGCAGTCCTACGCCCCGGACCGGGCCGAAGCCGCGCCGCCATCCCTCCAGCAGGTCGGCGAGCGCCTCCTCCTTGCGGCCCTGCGACTCCAGGCGCAACTCCCGTGCCCAGCGCGGCAGATACTCCACGTACGGGGTGGTGGTGGAGGACGTGGTCGCGGCATCGGCGGCCGCGAGCCGCTCGTCGGCGCTTGTGAAGTCTCCCCGAAACCCGGCGATCAGGGCCATCAGGCCGTGGATCGCGCGGGGCGTGCTGAGGTGGTCCGGGAGTTCGATGCCGACCTGGGCCTCGGCCAGCGCGTCGTCCCAGCGGCCTGCGTGGAACATGAACGAAGCGCGGCTGGCGTGGCACAGCGTGAGCAGCATGCCCCCGCTGCGCTCACCGAGTTGGAGGCCGGCGGCGATGGACTGGTGGGCCTCCGCGGTCCGGTCGAGTTCGAACAGGCTACGTCCCCGGATGATGTTGAGACCGATCAGGCTGTGCACCGGTACGGCCTGTCCCGGTGCGTTCCGCAGAGCCTGGTCGGCGGCCTCGATCGCCTCCCGGTAGTTGCCGTGGAACATCCGCACGATCGCGATCGTCAGCAGGGAGTCGACCATCGCGTGGTACTCCCCGTAGCGCACCGCGTCGGCCCATACCTCCTCCGCGATGGCGTGTGCCCGGTCGAGCTGGCCGAAGCGGAACAGGCAGGTGGACAGGAACGCCTGGTAACGACGGGTCTCGTAGGGCGACAGCGTCCCGGAGTCGAGGGCGTCCCTGGCACGCTGGACGGCGAGGTCGGGCCGGCCGCAGGCGACGTCCGCCTGGGCGAGGACCCAGAGCAGTTCGCTCCTCAGCGCCGGGTCGGTCATGTGCGGAAGGGCCTCTTCGGCCTGCGGCTTGACCTCGGGGGCGCGCCCCGACCACAACAGGGCCGAGGCCAGCAGGATCTCCAGGCGGCCCGCCCGGTCGCTGTCCGGGCTCGTCCCGTCCAGCGTCTGCTGCAGCAGCTCGACGGAGAGGGACGGCGCCCGCAGGGTGAGCGCCGCGGCGTGGTCGGCGACCCAGTCGACGACCACGTCACCGCCGGCAGCGGCCCCGGCGTCCCCGTCGGTGTCCGAGCCCATCAACAGGTGCTCGGCGACGCGTTCCACCGGGGCGCCGCTGCGGGCCAGGGCACGGCCCACGGCGCTGTGGGAGGCGGCCCGCGCGGGGATCGCCTCGTACAGGGCCTGGCGGATCAAGTCGTGGCGGAACACGAGCCGTTCGTCCTGCTCGCGCAGCAGGCCGTACCGGACGACCTCCATGACCGAGTCCACCAGGTCCGCTGCCGGCTTGCCGGTCACGGTCGACAGCTCCGGCACCGTGAAACCGGAGCCGAGCAGCGAGGCCGTCCGCAGGACCTCCAGCCCTTCAGGCGAAACCCAGTCGAGCCGTCCGACGATGGCGGAGGCCAGCGAGGCGGGGACGTCGGCCGTGCCCGCCTCCACGGTGCCCCGGGCGATACGGATCGCATGCTCCCGTTCCAGCGCTCCGACGATCTCCGTGACGAACAGCGGGTTGCCGGTCGCATCGTGCAGCAGGCGGCGCAGCGTCGGGCCGGCGGGCGCTCCGAGCAGGCCGCGCACCATCTGGGAGACCGCATACTCACCCAGCGGCCCGACCTCCACCAGGACCGCGCCGCGGCCGATCAGGCTGTGGCGGAGCTGGTCCAGCTCACCGCCCGCCGCGGCGGGGCGGGCGGCCGTGATCAGCGCCAGGGGCAGGCTGTGCAGGGACTTTCCGAGCTGGTGCAGCAGGACGAGCGTCCCGTTGTCCGCCCACTGGAGGTCGTCCAGCAGCAGGGCCACGGGCCCCGTGGACGACCAGTCGTCGAGAAGGGCGAGGATCGCCTCCACCGTGGCGAAGTCGGCTTCGAGTCCGGGAATGACATCGGGCCGACCCTCTCCGCGTATCTGCCCGGCCAGGGCGCGCAGTTGGGGGTCGGCCCACGCGGCATCGATGCCGAGACACCGCCCGATCGCGGCGAACGGCACGCGTTGTTCCAGCTCCTCCGCGGCGCCGTGGAGCACGCGCATGCCGCTCTCGCGGGCCTCGTCGGCGGCCGCCTGGAGCAGGGCGGTCTTGCCGATGCCCGGCTCGCCTTCCAGGAAGACGGCCTGGCCGAGGCCGGAGGATGCCCGGCTGACGGCCGTGCCGAGTTCCCACATCTCCTGGGAACGGCCTGCCAGTCCGGTTGTTGCCACACTCATGCGTCGCCCACCGATCTGTGCCACCGGTGCCGGGCAACGGCCGCCCTCTCCCCGATCGAGCGCCCGTCCCGGCACCCACCTGAATCATCATAAGACTCCCACTTTCGGGATGTTCATCCCATATCCGTGCACTCTTCACGGAAAGTGACAAGATGGTCACAGCGATGGCCTGGCACGGGTGACGTTCTGAGGTTTGTCTGGGAATACGCGATATCGCACACTTGACGAGTCAGCCTCCGGAAGGAGGGAGACCAGGGTGGCCGACGTGCCTGTGGGTCTCGTGGGCCGAGCGGCCGAGACGGCCGCCATCGAACGGCTCGTCCGCGAGGTCACCACCGGCGTGGGCCGGGCCCTGCTCATCGAGGGAGAGCCGGGCATCGGCAAGTCGGCGCTGCTCTCCCACGCCGAGGCCCAGGCCCACCGCTTCGGTCTGCGCGTCTTCAGCGGCGCGGCGGACGAGATCGACCAGCGTCTGCCCTTCGCCGCGATCTCCACCTGCCTGGGCGCGCGGGCCACCGCGAACGACACGCGCGACGCCGGCGTGGACGCCCTCATCCGCGGCGAGGGCTGGACCAGCACGCCGCTCGGGGTCGAGGCCGCCGACGCCGCGTTCACGGAGTCCTTCCTCGCCCAGGTCGACCAGTTGTGCGCCACCGGGCCCCTCGCCCTGTTGCTGGACGATCTCCAGTGGGCCGACGGGGCGAGCCTGCGGGTGCTGGCGGAACTCAGCCGCTCGCTCAGCCAGCTTCCCGTTCTGCTGGTCGGCGCCTGCCGGACCGCGCCGCCGGGAGGCCAGGACCTCAACCGGCTGCGCCGGACGTTGCGGGCCCACGGGGCGACCGCGCTGACACTGGAGCCGCTGGACGAGGGCACCGTACGGGAACTCGTGACCCGCATGCTGGGCGCGCGCCCGAAGGAGGATCTGCTGCAGTTGATGAAGGACGCCGGGGGAAATCCGCTCTACGTCACCCAGCTCGTCGAGACGTTCACCGCGAGCGGGGCGATCCGGGTCACCGACGGGACGGTGGAGGCGAGCGTGCCGACCACTACCCCGTCACTGCGCGCAGCCGTGCTGCAGCGGCTGAACTTCCTCTCCCCCGAGGCGCTGTCCGTGCTGCGGGTGGCCTCCGTGCTCGGCGCGGGGATCACCGTGGAGGACCTCGCTGTCGTCGCCGCCCGCCCGGTGCACGATGTGCTGGCTGTGCTCATGGATGCCCGTGATGCGGGTGTGCTGGACGAGAAGGCCGGCCGTTTCTCCTTCCGCCGCACCGTGGTCCGCCAGGCCCTCTACGACGACCTCCCCGCTCCGCTGCGTGCGGCCTTCCACCTGGAGGCGGGCCTCGCGCTCGCCGAGACGTCCGCCCAGCCCGAGCTGATCGCCGAGCATCTGACGCTGGGCACCCCGTCGGGCAGCCCGCGGGTGATCGACTGGCTGGCCGAGAACGGCGAACAGCTCATGGCCAGCGTGCCGAGGATGGCGGTCGAACTGCTGCGTCCCGCCCTGGACAGCGCGGATGCGACCGAACCCCGCCGGGGCCGCCTCCACATCCTGCTCGCTGTCGCCCTGCTGCGCTCCGGGAGGGCGGCCGAGGCCGAGGACCAGGCACGTCGGGCCCTGGCCCAGCACCACGACCCCGCATCGGAAGGCGCCATCTGGTGGATCCTGGCGCGCGCACCGTACGTCTCCGGGGAGCCGGAGCTGGCCTGGGCCGAGATCGAGCACGCACGGAACTCGGTCTCCCTCTCGGAGGTCGAGACCGTACGCCTGCAGGCCTTCGGCTCCGTCGTCCTGCTGGCCCTCGGCGAGCTGAACCGGGCCGAGAAGCTGGCCCGGGGCGCGGAGGGGGACGCGCTCGGCCTGGGGGACCTCAACGCGCTGTCGGACGCGTACCAGACCCTGGCCCTGCTGGATCTGCTGCGGGGCGAGACCCGCGGGGCGCTCGACCGGGTCGACCGCGCGCTGCGGCTGGCCAGGGACGAGAACGCGCCCGAGGACCGGCAGATCCCGCTGCATCTCATCCGCGGCTACTGCCTGCTCGCGCTCGCGCGCTCGCGGGAGGCGGACGAGGCCATGGGCTTCAGTCAGCAGGCCGCCAAGCAGCTCTGGGACCATATGCCGCTGTGCGATCTGTCCCGCGCGCAGGTGATGTTCGCCGACGGGCGGTGGGACGACGCCCTGGTCGAGATCCAGGCGGGACTGGAGCCGTCGAACGAGTCCCTCCCGAAGGCCCTGCACAGTCTGGCGGCCGTCATCGCCGTGCACCGCAACGACTTCGTCACCGCAAAAGCACATCTGGCGGCGGTGGACAGCGCGACCGACACCGCCCCGCAGAAAAACTTCTTCGACCACCTCTCCATCTGGGCGGCCTGCCAATTGGAGGAGGCCGAGGGCTACCCGGGCCGCGCACTCGACCGGTGTCTCGCACTCGTCGGCGAAGGCTTCGTCTCCGTGATGGGTTCGGTCCTGGCATTCTTCGCGCCACGCGTGGTGAGTCTGGCCCTCAGCGCCGGAAACACCGAATTCGCACGGGAGTTGACCGTCGCGGTCGAATCCAGAGCGGCCGCCGGTCCACCGGACGGCATTTCCGCGTTCGCCGCTCATTGCCGGGGGCTGCTGGACAACGACCCGGACGAGCTGCTCGGCGCCTCGCAGTTCTACGACCAGTTCCCCTGGGTGCTCTTCCGGGCGCTGTACTACGAGGACGTGGCCGCCGCCCTGGCCGAGGCTAGGCGGCTCCCCGACGCCCGCGGAGCGCTGAACCGGGCCATGGACATCTACGCGGGACTGGACGCCACCTGGGACGCCACACGAGCGGCGTCCCGGCTGCGGGCCCTCGGCGTCCGCAGGGGCCACCGAGGCCTGCGCGGGCGGCCCACCAGCGGCTGGGACAGCCTCACCGACACCGAGGTGGCGGTTGCCTCCCTCGTCGCCCAGGGGCTGTCGAACCCGGACGTGGGTGCACGCCTGCGGATCTCCCGCCGGACCGTACAGACGCACGTCTCCAACATCCTCTCCAAACTCAGCCTCAGCTCCCGTGTCGAACTGGCCACGGAAGTCACCTCGCACCATCTTCAGAGTCAGCCCTGACCGTCAGCGTCAGCCCTGACCGTCAGCGTCAGCCATGACCAACCGGCCCTTCGGGGAAGAGCCCGGCCCGGCTCGTCCCGTGATCGAGACGTGGCCGACGCGCCGGGGTCCGGCCACGCGAGCCAAAAAAGTTCGGACGGCGATGTCGAGAACCCGTGGCCGGCTCCGTCCCCGAGGTGAACGCGACCACAATGGGTCGCACCAGCACGGAGGAGAAAGACGATGGCCAAGTACTTGCTGCTCAAGCACTACCGCGGCGCTCCGGCTTCGATCAACGACATTCCCATGGAGAAGTGGACGCCGGAGGAGATCTCAGCGCACGTGCAGTACATGAACGACTTCGCCGCCCGGCTCGAGGAGACCGGCGAATTCGTCGACGGTCAGGCACTCGCCCCCGAGGGGACGTGGGTCCGCTACGACGGCGAGGGTCGCCCGCCGGTCACCGACGGGCCGTTCGCCGAAACCAAGGACCTCATCGCCGGCTGGATGGTGATCGACGTCGACACCCACGAGCGCGCCGTCGAGCTGGCCGGGGAACTGTCGGCCGCCCCCGGCGCGGGCGGGAAGCCGATCCACGAGTGGCTCGAGCTGCGCCCGTTCCTGACCGCGCCGCCCACCATCACGGAGTGACCTCATCGATGGACGAGGTTCTGCTCCGGAGCCTCACGCCGAGCGTGCTCGGGGTTCTCGTCCGCCGCGGAGCCGACTTCGCGGCGGCCGAGGACGCCGTGCAGGACGCGCTGGTCGAGGCGGTCCGCGTCTGGCCGGCCGACCGGCCGCATGACCCCAAGGGCTGGCTGGTCACGGTGGCCTGGCGCAAGTTCCTCGACGCGAGACGGGCGGACGCCGCCCGCCGCCGCCGTGAGGACCTCGTCCACGAGGAGCCGGTGCCCGGGCCCGCGCCCGCGGCGGACGACACGCTCCAGCTCTACTTCCTGTGCGCCCACCCGTCGCTGACGCCGTCGTCCGCGGTCGCGCTGACGCTGCGCGCCGTCGGCGGGCTGACCACCCGCCAGATCGCCCAGGCCTACCTGGTGCCCGAGGCGACCATGGCGCAGCGCATCAGCCGGGCCAAGCGCACCGTCTCCGGCGTGCGGTTCGATCGGCCCGGCGACGTGGCCACCGTGCTGCGCGTGCTCTACCTGGTCTTCAACGAGGGCTACTCCGGTGACGTCGACCTCGCTGCCGAGGCCATCCGGCTCACACGCCGGCTCGCGGCCGCGATCGACCACCCCGAGGTGGCGGGGCTGCTCGCCCTCATGCTGCTGCACCACGCCCGGCGCGCCGCCCGGACCGCGCCCGACGGCAGCCTGGTGCCGCTCGCCGAGCAGGACCGCGGCCTGTGGGACACCGAGTCGATCGCCGAGGGCATCGAGATCCTGCAGGCGGCCCTCGTCCGCGACCGACTGGGCGAGTTCCAGGCCCAGGCCGCAGTCGCGGCGCTCCATGCCGACGCGGCCACCGCAGAGGAGACCGACTGGGTGCAGATCGTCGAGTGGTACGACGAGCTCGTGCGCCTGACCGACAGCCCGGTCGTCCGGCTCAACCGTGCGGTGGCTGTCGGCGAGGCCGACGGGCCGCGCGCCGGCCTGGCGGCGCTCGCGGCGCTGGACGACTCTTTCCCGAGCTCTTCGAGCAGGGGACACCCCCTGCCCCGCCGCACCGCGGTGGCGGCATACCTCCACGAACGCGACGGCGACCTGGTGACGGCGGCCCGGCTGTACGCCGAGGCGGCCCGGAATGCGCCCAACCTCGCCGAGCGCGACCATCTGACGCGCCAGGCCGCCCGGCTCAACGCCAGCGGGCGGCACTGACCTCCGCGCTCGGTTTTCCCGTGGCGATTGGCACGGCCCCGTGGCCGGAGTGGTCGCCTCACAGTGAGGAGGTGGGCAGGACCAGCCGCGCGCGCGTGGCCGGGTGGGGCAGCTCAGCGGCGGACGACCTGCGCGCCGGAGGCCTGGTCTCTCCACGGACCCGTACGCGAACTGCCCCGTGAAGGTGGCCCATCCGCGACGATGGTGCCGCCTGGAAAGCGGCTCACCAGGTTTTGTCCAGGACGAGGCCATAACTGAGTGCACTCGCCCCGGAGATGAGAGGATTCCCGGCTGGGAGCGCTCACGGACCGCTCACGGAACGGGCACGGAAGCGCGCAGGGAATCGCGCGGTGGTACGGGTGGTGGTACGCCCCGAAAGGCCCTCACCTCGCACACCGGAAAGCCCGGTACGACTAATTCCGCTTTTCTTGTCGGTCTCCGTGCCGGGTGATTCGCTGAATTCATCCACACCGGCGGGCCGCCCACCCTCCCGGGGGAGTGACGACATGGCGGTCCCGTCGCCGGCTTGCGAGCCGGACCGGGCTTCCCAGCCGCCGCGTCGCTGGGCAGGCTCCCCCGCGGAGGAACTGGATCCAGCAGTCGGTGCCGGCCAAGACGGCACCGACTGGTGCGGCTCGTACCTCGACGCGCGAAGGAGTCCCGATGCGAGCCCCCCGCAGAGTCCCAGCTCTCCTCGGTGCCGCCGCCCTGGCGGCGGGTCTTGCGCTCCTCCCCGCCGAGGCCCGGGCCGTACAGTTCGTGGGCTGCAGTGAGGACGCCTTGGTCGACGCCATCGAGGCGGCCAACACCGCGGGCGGGGACACCCTTTTCCTGTCCCCGTTCTGCACGTACTCGCTCACCCGAGCCCACAGCGCCGACGGGGCGTCAGGGCTGCCGGAGATCACCGCGCCGATCACCCTCAGCGGAACGGTGTCCGACATCGTCCGCGCCCCGGGTTCCCCCGAGTTCCGTATCGCGAAGGTCGACGGGACCGGGACCAACCACGGCGAGTTGCATCTCGTCACGGTCACCATCCGCGGCGGTGACGCACCCGGACTCGAAGCGGGCGGCGGCATCGCCAACGTCGCCGGTCGCGTGACGCTGACCAGCAGCACCCTGCGCGACAACCGGGCCAGCGTCGGCGGCGGTCTCTACAACGACACCGGCACGTCGACGCTCAACGGAAGTGTCGTGGTGGGCAACACGGCCGACGACCCCGCCGGAGGCGGGGGAATCTACGAGCTGTCCGGCTCGGTGAATCTCGTGGGCACCCTGATCGGGAGCAACGCGCCGAACAACTGCGCTCCGGCGAGCAGCGTGCCCTTCTGCTCGGGCTGACCCACCGTCCGCGCCCCCGTTCCCGGGCGCGGCCCCCATTCTGCGGACGGTTTCTCCCGCCCGCTCCGCCCCCAACGCACAGGCAACCAGGAGGTATCCCATGCCCATCACACCCAACCAGGGGTCGACCGGCGGAGGAACCGCTGTCACGATCAGCGGCACCAATCTCACCGGCACGTCCGCCGTCCGGTTCGGATCCAAGCTCGCCACCAACGTCACCGTCGTCAACCCCACGACGGTCACCGCCACTTCACCCTCGGGCAGCGGCACGGTCGACGTCACCGTGACCACCACCGGCGGCACCAGCAACCCCATACCCTTCTTCTACGTCGGGTCGCCGTTCAAGTCGTCGCTGAACCCCGCGTCGGGCTCCACGGCCGGCGGCAACACCGTCACCATCAACGGAACGGGCCTGTCCACCGCGACCAATGTGTCCTTCGGCGGCACCAACGCCACCCCCACCGTGGTCTCGGACAGCGTGATCACCGTGACCGCGCCGGCGCACGCGGCAGGGCCCGTGAGCGTCACCGTCACCACCGCGGGCGGCAGCAACAACGGGCTGTCGTACACCTATGTCGGGGCACCCACGATCACCACGGTGGCACCGACCGAGGGGCCGGAGTCCGGTGGCACCGCCGTGACCATCACCGGCACCAACCTCGGCAGCACCCAATCGGTCACCTTCGACGCGACGGCGGCGCCGTTCTCGGTCATCAACTCGACCACGCTCTCCGCCGTTTCGCCTCCCGGAACGGGCACGGTCGACGTCATCGTCACCAACGCCGCCGGGAGCGACACCGAAGTCGACGCCTTCACCTACGTCGCCGGCCCCGGGATCTGATCCGGTCCGGCACGCTCTGCCGCCCGCGGCCGTCACCGCGGGCGGCAGCGGAGCACCGCAGGGTCGCTCAAGAGACCGCCGACGGCGGCTCGTCGGACCGCTGCGCGGGCGCTGCACGCATCGGGTTGCGCGAACAGTTGACCCGCACCCGGTGCGCGGGCCGCTGCAACTGGCCGCAGCGCGGCCGCCGTCCCGGTCGCCGTACGGGCTTGGCGGGCGGGTCCTCGTGCACCGGACGGAACGGCCCGAGGTCCCTCACGCCGGCGGGTCCCGGCCGGTCTTCGCCACGGCCGGCCGGGCCCGCGCCATCACGCCGTCAGGAGAGCAGCCATGAGCAGGGCCGAACCGTCACACGAGGCGAAAGACCCGATACCCGTCGCGGCGCTCCTGGCCGTGCCCGTGGTCAGCTCGATCAGCCCGTCCTCCGGTTCGACGGGCGGAGGCAGCGCGGTCACGGTGACCGGCAGCGGCTTCAGCGGCGCCACACAGGTGCGATTCGGCGCCACACCGGCAGGTTCGTTCACGGTCAACTCCGACACCCGGATCACTGCGGTGTCCCCGGCGGGCTCCGGCACGGTAGGGGTCACCGTCACCACGCCCGGCGGCATCAGCTCCCAGTTCGTGCCGTACACCTACGTCGCCGTGGCCGCGCCCGTGCTCAACTCCCTCAACCCCAGCTCGGGTCCACCCACCGGCGGCACCACCGTCACCCTCACCGGAACCGGCCTCAGCGGCGCCACCGCGGTCACCTTCGGTACGACCGCGGCCCCCTCCTTCACCGTCGTCTCCCCCACCCGGATCACCGCGGTGTCCCCGGCGGGCTCGGGCACGGTGGGAGTCACGGTCACCACGCCCGGCGGGGTCAGTGCCCAGTTCGTGCCGTACACCTACGTCGCCGTGGCCACGCCCGTGCTCAACTCCCTCAACCCCAGCTCGGGTCCACCCACCGGCGGCACCACCGTCACCCTCACCGGAACCGGCCTCAGCGGCGCCACCGCGGTCACCTTCGGTACGACCGCGGCCCCCTCCTTCACCGTCGTCTCCCCCACCCAGATCACCGCCACCGCCCCACCTGGAACCGGAACCGTCCAGGTCACAGCCACCACCCCCGGCGGCACCAGCAACGGGCTCTCCTACACCTACGTGGCGGCACCCGGTCTCACGACGATCGCTCCCGCCCAGGGGCCGGCCACCGGGAACACGACCGTTACCCTGACGGGCAGCGGTTTCACTGGCGCGACGCAGGTGAACTTCGGTGCCGTACCCGCGACATCGTTCACGGTGATCTCCGACACCCAGATCACTGCCGTGGCTCCCGCGGCGTGTCCCGGCGCCGCCGCCGTGACCGTCACCACCCCTGCGGGCACGACTCCGCCAACCGTCTTCTACTTCTACCGCGGCACCCCCGCCGTCACGCAGATCTCCCCGGACACGGGGCCGGTGTCCGGGGGAACGACGGTCACGCTCACCGGAAGCAATCTCCTCGGCGCCACGGCGGTGCGGTTCGGGGCCACGTCCGCCCCGTCGTTCACGGTGGTCTCCGACACCCAGGTGACCGCCACGGCACCCGCGTCGTCCGCCGGTGCCGTCGCCGTCACGGCCATCACCCCCGGCGGCACCAGCACGCCCACGGTCACCTACACCTACGCCGCCGTCCCCTCCCTCACCTCTCTCGCACCGCCTTCGGGGCCTGCCACGGGCGGCAACACGGTCACCCTGATCGGTACGGGGCTGACGCTTGCCCAGTCCGTCACCATCGGCGGCGCACCAGCGGCCTTCACGGTGGTCTCCGACACGTACGTCACCGCGATCGCACCGCCGGGCCCTGCGGGTTCGTCCACTGTCGCGGTGACCACCCCCGGTGGCACCGCGACCCGCACCTACACGCGCGTCGCCCCGCCGACGGTGTGAAGGTGGCCCGGGCGACTGCCGTGAGCGCCCGTGCCCGCACCCAGGCCCGGCCCGTCCCGAAGCGGCGTGCAGTGTCGGCCACTTGGGCACAGATACGCCGCAAGCCCTTCTCCGCCTCCGTCAGACAGTTTCGGTCGGGCACCTTCAGCACGCTCCGTAGTCGGCAGGGAGGGCGGCGCGGTGGGCGTCCGGGCGCTCAGCGCAGGCCCATGGCGAGGGTGACCACGGCACCGACCGCCCCCGCAGCGATCTCCAGGCGGTCGGCGAGCTGCTGCGTCAGCCACAGGCCGCGACCGCCCTCCCCGCTGCACACTCCCGGCGGATCGGGCGGGATGACGTCCTCCGTGAAGCCCGGGCCGTGGTCGGTGACCTTGCAGTGCAGCGTGCCGTTGCTGCGGTAGAGGAGGAGGCGCCCGGCCCCGCCACCGTGCTCGACGGCGTTGCACGCCACCTCGTGCACGGCGAGGACGAAGTCGCTGCGCCGAGGCTCCCCGAGACCGGCGCGGGCGGCGCACTCCGTGAGCTGCCGCCGCAGTATGGGCACGTCCTCGGCCGCGAAGGGCAGCTCCAGCAACTGCTCCCGCGGCAGGTCCGCCACATCCGCGTTCATGGCATCGCCACCTCGACCTCGGTCAGGACAAGCCGCAATGGTGCACTGCGGAGGAAACCGCAATCCGCATATGACGCTACTCGGCGTCATCGTGCGACACCACGTGTCACAACTTTTGCGCCGAGGCGTACGCATCTTGACCGGACGAACCATGGAGACGACAGAAAGCGTCCTTTCAGTGTCCGGACATGAACTCCGGGCAGAGTTCCGGGCAGAGTTCCGGACAGAGCGCCGGACAGAGCGCCGGACTGGAACAGCATGTGTGTGAGAGGACGCCGATATGAGCATCGTCAGTTGGATCATCCTCGGCCTCATCGCCGGAGTCATCGCCAAGATCCTTCTCCCGGGCCGCGACCCGGGCGGGCTGATCGGCACGACCTTCATCGGGATCGTCGGATCCTTCGTCGGCGGGTGGCTCTCGCTGCACTTTCTCGACCGGCCGGTGCCTAAGGACTTCTACGATCCGGAGACCTGGGTCGCGGCCATCGGCGGCGCCCTGGTGCTGCTGATCGGCTACCGGATCCTCTTCGGCCACTCGCGGGAACGCCGCTGATCCGCGTCCGCGTCTCGCCTGCCGCCCGGATGCCCCGCATGCGCGGATGCCTACTGCCGCAACTCCCCTCCGGGCGCGGCCCGTCCGGTCAGGACCGGGCGCCGCGGCCGAGGATGCCGGACGCCGCCGTTCAGCGTGACCCGGGGTCCGCGTCCCGGTCCGGTTGCGCACCGCGCTGACAGGGTTCCGCCTCGCCGTCCGGGGATGGATCCCGGCGCGCATCCGGTCCGGCTCCCGGGTCCTCCCCCGGCTCCGGCGCGCGGCGCGGAGCCCGGCCCGGCGCCTCGTCCTGTGCCGCGCCGCGCTGCAGCAGATGGCCCAGACCGTGCCGGGTGGCGGCGATGACGACGCGGTCCTCCGGCTGCAGCACATATCCGGGGTGCAGGTCCCATTCGAGCTCCGGCCCGCGGTGCTCCGGGTCGACCCGCAGCGGCAGGGAGAGATCGGGGTTGCGCTCCTCGGGGGCGGCGACATCGAGGGCCAGGACCCGCCAGGCACCGGGGCGAAACGCTTCAGCAACCGTGCGGCCCGCGAGTTCGGGGTGGCCGCCGACCTCGATCGCGGCGAAGAGCAGCACGCGGCGCTGCACCGGGATGGCGCCGAGGATCTGGCGGCCCATCATGGCCCCCGCGAAGGATGGCCCGGCCAGTGCCGACACGCTGCGGCTGCGGGTGAGAGCGCCGGGGTAGGAGTCCCGCAGCGTGCGGTAGACGGTGGTGGAGAACTTGTCGTCGTACAGCCGCAGGACGACCCTCAGATCGGGCCGTATCTCGCGCGCGTAGAGCACGGCTTCGAGGTTGGTGCTGTCGCTGCTGGTGAGGGCGAGCAGCACGCGGCTGCGCCGGATCTTGGCCGCCTCCAGGACGCCTTCCTCGGTGACGTCGCCGATGACGACCGGGACCCTCCTGCTGCGCGCGACGGCCAGTCCACGGGCGTTCTGGTCGCGTTCGACGCAGACCACCGGCACGTCGAGTTCGCAGAGCCGGTCCAGCACACGCGCCCCCACCTTCCCCAGGCCCAGCAGGACGACGTGTCCGGACAGTCCGCTCGGCGGTCTGCGGACGGAGGAGGCGGCACGGAAGGACCCGTAGCTCTCCAGCACGACGGCGAACAGCAGGGGAAGCATCATCAACCCGGCCAGGCCCGCGAGGAGTTGCAGGACCTGACGGCCCGTGGACTCCCCCACGGCGGGGTCGCCGATTCCGAAGACGTCGAGCAGCGCCAGATAGAACGCGCTCAACGGGCCGGCCGGGGTGACCAGCCAGGTGAGCACGGCGAGCAGGACCACCAGCCCGGTGAGCCCCGCGGTCGCAATGCGCAGCCTGCGGGAGAAGAAGGACGCCAGGGGGAGCGATCCTGCCATCCGCGGTGCGGGCAAGGCCCGTTCCGTGCCGTGGCTCATCGCCTCCAGGACGACGGCGGGGTGGGCGGCGTGCGTACGGGCCAGCGTCTCGTCGTCCGGCAGCAGTTGGGGCTCTTCGTCGTCCGAGGTGGCATGCAGGGCGAGGGTGCACAGCGCGCCCCGGCTGGTGCGTTCGCCCGCGCTGCGGTCGGAGGCGCGCAGCATGAGCCCGTCGGCCTGAACGATCTTGGTGGTGCCGGTGACGGCCGCCGCGGCCAGCGAGTGGGCGGCGGTGTCCGCGTCGGACAGCACCGTCGTCGAGGCTTCGATCGTCCGGGAGTCCATCCCGGGCGCGCGGACGGCCGCAGCCCGCTCCAGGAGCGCCTCCAGATGCCGTCCGAGTTTGCGATTGAAGAGGCGTACGACGATGCGAAGTTCGGGGTTGAGGCGGCGGGCGCGCAGCGCGGCGTGGATGTTGTCCTGGTCGTCACCGGTGGCCAGCGCGAGCGCCGCGGCACCCTCCACACCGGCCTCGATCAGCGCGCCGTCGTCCGGCTCCGCTGCCTCGACGACCGCGACCTCCAGATCGGATCGGCGGGCGAGAGCGGCGATCTGGGGGCCGTGGCGATGGCGGACGGAGGGCAGGACGACGGTGACCCGCTCGCCGTAGACGGTGGCCAGTTCGGTGACGAGCCGGTGCGCGAGCGCGTTGTCCCCGCAGACGACCATGTGGCCGGCGCGCGGTGCACGGCGCGGGAACGGGAGTTGGAACGGCAGGGTAGGCACCTGTAGAGCATGCCTGCTCGACCCCAACGAGGTCATGGATCAAGCCAATTCGGCCGAACTATCCACTGCTGGCGACCTTCCGGTGACGATCACGATGCCCCGGGGCGGACGACCGCGCCGGACGTTGCGTGCGTGAAGCGGGAACCGGGCCTCTGGATCCCGGCCAGGGTGGCCCCGTCGGAATGGGGCCGAGGTGACCGAACAGTCCCGCTCCAGCAGTCAGCTGTACACAATCCTGCGGCGGACAGGGCCCGCACGGGACCGGACGAGGCCGTCGTCGCGACGGGCAGGGTTCCGCACGGGACCGGCCAGGGACATCGGCAAGCGGGTCCGCCTGCCCGCACGGAACGGCGGGGCCCGTCGGCAGACGGGTCCGCCTGCCCGCACGGGACCGGCCAGGGACATCGGCAGACGGGGCCGCCTGCCCGCACGGGACCGGCCAGGGACATCGGCAGACGGGGCCGCCTGCCCGCACGGGACCGGCGGGGCCCGTCGGCAAGCAGGTCCGCTTGCCGATCTCCTGGTCCCGTATGAGGTCCTTCAGCAGCCGGACGAACGTCCCCGTGGCGATCTCCTGGCTGCCGGGGCCCTGCTTGATCGAGGAACAGGCCTTGTCGTTGTCAGGTTGAGCGGCTTGGAGGGGCTCTTGTCCGAAGCCGACCCGGAGCCCGCGGCAGATTCAGGAGGCGTAGGACCAGCCGGACCAGCGGTACACCGTGACCGCCACCACCGGGCCGCGGGGCGGCCGTTCACGGTACGGCGGATACTTCTCCACCAGCAGCGCCACCGGGCGCGCCCGGCCCGACTCGTCCTCGATGATCTCGGCGGTGCCGTCGGCGCGCACCCACCAGAGGGCGGCCCAGTCCTCCGCATAGTGGTCGGCCAGCAGCGCGACGCTCGCGTTCGCCCGGATGTTGCGCAGCCGCCGCAGATCCCGGACGCGCTTGGGCTTGTGGTCGACTGCGGAGAAGAACGTGTCACCGTCCAGCGCGAACGTGACGGGCACGAGGTGCGGCCGTCCGTCATCGCTCACCGTGGCGAGCCGGGCGACCCGTTGTGCCGCGAAGCGCCGCCGCGCCTCGGCCGGTTGGAGTTCCATGGCACGCGGCCGCGGTCAGGATGCGGACGGCGGCTGGTGCAGCCCGAAGCGTGAGCCCTGGTCGTCGCGGCAGAGTCGGAAACGGCCGAAGGTACGGACGGAGTCCTCGTCCCCCTCGACATCCGCCTCCTCGACCGTGCCACCCAGCTCCCGGACGCGGTCGAGCGCCGTGTCCAGGTCGTCGACGCGGAAGAACAGATACGGGCCGGCGCCCGGGTCACCTCCGTGCATGCCACCGGGCAGGCCCGGCGTGCCGATGGCGAATCCACCGCCCACGGGGCCCGGCTCGAAGGTCCAGCCGAAGAGGGCGCCGTAGAAGGCACGGCCCTGCTCGGGATCCTCCACGCCGATCTCGAAGAAGGCCGGTTCACCGGTCATCGGGCTCGCTCCCTCGGTCGTCATGGACGTCGCACCGACCACCGTACGGCGCGCCGGACACCATCGCCCGGCGAGCACCGACCGCGGAGGACGCAGGAGCGCGGCATCCGGAATCGGCGCCGGCAGACCACGCGTCGTCAGGACACCACGTCCTTGGTGCGGAAGCCGCGGAACGCGAGCGCGCCCAGGACCAGCGCGTAGGCCACCGAGACGGCCGTCCCCTTGATCATCCCGGCCCACTCCACCTGCTGCTGCAGCGCGTCCGCCCAGGCGAACTGCCAGTGAGCGGGCAGGAAGTCGCGCCACGAACCGAGCGCGGTGACCTGGTCGAGCACATTGCCGACGATCGTCAGGCCCACCGCGCCGCCCACGGCGCCCAGCGGGGCGTCGGTCACCGTCGAGAGCCAGAAGGCGAGGGCCGCGGTGACGAGCTGCCCGACGAAGATGTACGCAACGACCAGCGCCAGGCGCGGCAGGGCCGTGCCTGGCGCGAGGAAACCCCCGGTGGGGAGCTGCAGGGCATCCCAACCGTAGGCCGCTGTGCCCGCGGCGAGCGCGACCACGGGGAGCAGCACCATCGCCGCCGCGCTGAAGGCAAGCCCCACCGCCAGCTTGGCGGCCAGCAGCCGGGTGCGGGGCACGGGCGCGGCCAGCAGGTAGCGCAGCGAGGACCAGCTCGCCTCCGAGGCGACCGTGTCGCCGCAGAACAGCGCGACCGGCACGACGAGCAGAAAGCCCGCCGAGACGAAGAGGCAGGTCGCGGCGAAATTCGCGCCCGAGGCCGTGGCGGTGTCGACGAGCGTCACGCGGCTGTTCCCGTTGTCCGAGCCGCCGCCGATGGCGAAGGCGGCGATCAGGACGAACGGCAGGGCGGCGAGCACCCCGCCCATCACGTACGTGCGGCGGCGGCGCAGCTGGCGCATGGCCTCCACGCGCAGGGGCAGGGTGTGCCGGGCGCGGTAGCCGGGCGCCGACTGCACGAGCGCGCCGGTGCGGTCCGTCGCGGTCACGGGGTGCCTCCTCCGATCAGGGTGAGGAACGCGTCCTCCAGGCGGCGGTGCGGCCCGACCCGGTCCACCGGGATCTCCAACCGAACCAGTTCGACGAGCAGTTCGGGGGTGGTCAGCCCGTCCAGGCGTACGAGCAGGCCCTCGTCGGTGCGCACCGCGGAGACGACACCCGGCAGGGCGGCGACCCGGTCCGCGACGGCGCCGGAGGGCGAGCCGCCCGCGACCCCGACCAGCAGCGTGTCCCCGCTGCCGGTGATCTCAGCGACGGGGCCCGCGGTGACCAGCTCGCCGCGGTCCATCACGACCAGGTGCGTGCAGCTCTGCTCGACCTCCGCCAGCAGATGGCTGGAGACGATGACGGTCCGTCCGGCGGCGGCGTACCGGATCAGGACCTCGCGCATCTCGCGGATCTGCGGCGGGTCCAGGCCGTTGGTGGGCTCGTCGAGGATCAGCAGATCCGGCAGGCCGAGCATGGCCTGGGCGATGGCGAGACGCTGCCGCATGCCCTGGGAGTACGTACGGACGGCGCGCTCCAGGGCGTCACCGAGACCGGCGATCTCCAGGGCCTCCTCGATGTGCGCGTCCGCCGCCGGGCGTCCGGTCGCCCTCCAGTAGAGATCGAGGTTTGCGCGCCCGGACAGATGCGGCAGGAATCCGGCGCCCTCGACGAACGAGCCGACCCGCGACAGCACGGGCGCACCCGGCACGACGGCGTGCCCGAAGATGCGGATTCCGCCCGCGTCGGGCCGGATCAGACCCATGAGCATGCGCAGGGTGGTGGTCTTGCCGGCGCCGTTGGGGCCGAGCAGTCCCAGCACCTGGCCGCGTTCGACACGGAAGGACAGATCGCGGACCGCGTACCGGTCGTCGGACTTGGCGTACCGCTTGGTCAGGTCCGTGATCTGCAGCGGCACATCGGCCAGTTCCGCGTCGGGCGGCAGTACGGCGGTGCGGCGGCGGCCGGTCAGCAGCAGGGCGGCCGCCGCGACGGCTCCGGCCAGCGGCAGGCCCCAGGCCCACCAGGGCAGGGCCTCGTAGCCGGACCGCACCTCGGGCGCGGTCGGCACGGTCAGAGCGCCGGACCCGTCGAGAGCGACGGAGTGGGTGGCGGGCTCGGCCGGGGACGCGTACGCGAGATCGGTCGAGGAGACGACGAGCCGCATCCGGTGCCCGGCCGGGAACGTGTGGTCGACCGGTGGCAGCTCCAGCCGGACGGTCTTCCCCTCCTTCGCGCCGGCGACACGGACGGGGGTGACGAGCTGCGAGGGCAGCACCCTGCTGCCGTCCGGGCCGACGTCGTAGACCTTGGCGAACAGCACGGCCTCGTCCGCGTCGGACCTGACCTTCACACGGACGGATGACGAACCGGTGACGCGGGTGCCGGACGACAGCGGCCGGGACTGGAAACTCGCGTACTGGCCGGGGAAGTCGACGGACACCCCGACGCCCAGGCCGGACAGCCGCGACAGGCCGCCGACCCCGGGCAACCCGGAGATCGCGGGCGGGGTGGAACCGGCCGGGTTGGCGATCCGCTGCTCGCGGCCTCCGAGCGTGACGCTGCGGCGCTCGGTGCCCCTCAGCCCCGGGTAGCGCTCGCCCGTCGCGCCGCGGAGCTGGGAGCGGCCGTCGGTGGAGTCGATGCCTCCCGTGCGGGAGACGCGGAAGGCCGGTCCGGTGTCGGTGTTCTCCTCGCCCTTCAGATAGCGGTCGAACCAGGCCGTGACGCGGTTCCTGACCCGGTCGGTCTCCTGGTCCCCGCCGTCGTGGCCGCCGGCGAGCCAGTCGACCGCTACGGGCGCGCCGTTGCCCCGGACGGCGCGGGCGATGCGGTCGGCGTTGTCCAGCGGGAACAGCGAGTCGGTCTGGCCCTGCATGATCAGGGTGGGGACCTTGATGCGATCACCGACAGCCGACGGACTGCGCTCGGCGAGCAGGTCGCGCGCCGCGGAATCCGGCTTGCCCGCGACCGCCACCCGCTCGTACATCGCGCACAGCTCCTTCTCGAACCGGCCGCAGCCGGGCTCCTGTCCGGGCGGCGGGACCGCGCCGGGCGCGGCTCCAGTGTCTCCGCCCACGCTCTGCCCGGCCGCCGGGTCCTGGCCGGAGGCGGCGGCCTGTGCGTCGTCACCCGGGGTCCGGCCGCCTTCCCCGCCGCCGGTCGGGATGGGGGCGGAGCCGGTGGAGAAGAAGATCCCGGCCCACAGGCTCTTGAACACCCCATGGGGAAACAGTGCGTCGGCCAGGTTCCAGTACGTGTTCTGCGGCGCGATGGCGTCGACGCGCTTGTCGTACCCAGCGGCCAGCAGCGAGATCGCGCCCCCGTACGAGGCTCCGGCGACCCCCACGCGAGGGTCGCCGGAAGAGTCCAGCCGCACCTCCGGACGCTTCGCCAGCCAGTCGATCATCCCGCGGACATCGGCGACTTCACGGTCCGGATCGTTGATCCCGATGCGGCCGGTGGACCTGCCGAAGCCGCGCGCGGACCAGGTCAGTACGGCGTAGCCGTCGCGGGCCAGCTTCTCCGCCTCGCCGCGGAGCTGCTCCTTGCTGCCCCCGAAGCCATGGGCGAGGAGGACGGCGGGACGGCGGGTGGTGGCGGGTCCGGCGGTGTAGAAGGCGGTGTCGATCCTCACGTCCTCGGAGGAGCGCGGTGTCTCGGGCAGGGCGAGGATCCGGTCCTCCCGGTGCACCGGCTCCTCGTCCCCGGCCGCCGCGCTCCAGCCGATGCCGCCGGCGAGCACGGCGAGCACGGCAAGGACCGCGAGCCACCGCCCCCGCCGCTGGGGCATCCGGGGCCGGGGTACGCGTCCGGGCAGTCGGAGATCCATGTCCCGGATCCTACGGACGCCCTCGGACATGCCGAGGGGGCCTGTGGACGGAATCCCGGCGTCTCCCGTTGCGGTAGAAGGCGGTCACCGCGTACCACGACGGCGGTACGGAGCGGTTGCATGGCCCTTACAGCGGTGCCCCTCGGAAGAAACGGCCAGTGTCGGCCAGATGGCGCACAAGTCCGGAAAAACCGTACGGACTTCGCCGTCGGCGGTGTACCGGATCTCACAGCCCCGGGCGGTCCGCTCCCTCAGCGGTGCTCGGGGTTCTCGTAGTCGAAGCGGCAGCCCGCGTCCCACTCGGCCCGCTGGTTGCCGTACGCCGGGAAGCCGCCCGCGTCCTTCAGAAGCCGTGCGAGATGCATCAGGTTCCAGGTCATGAAGGTGGTGTTGCGGTTGGTGAAGTCGTTCTGCGGCCCGCCCGATCCCTCGTCCAGGTAGGACGGTCCCGGGCCGACCTCACCGATCCAGCCCGCGTCGGACTGGGGCGGGATGGCGTAGCCGAGGTGCTGAAGGCTGTAGAGCAGGTTCATGGCGCAGTGCTTGACGCCGTCCTCGTTCCCGGTGACGAGGCAGCCACCGACGCGCCCGTAGTAGGCGTACTGGCCCCGGTCGTTGAGCAGGGACGAACAGCTGTAGAGGCGCTCGACCACCCGCTTGGTGACCGAGCTGTTGTCGCCGAGCCAGATGGGCCCGGCCAGGACCAGGATGTCGGCGTCCAGCACCCGCTCGTAGAGTTGCGGCCACACGTCACTGGCGGCGCCATGCTCGGTCATGTCGGGCCATGTCCCGGTCGCGATGTCATGGTCGGCGGCGCGGATCTCGTCCACCTGGACGCCCTCGCGCTCCATGATGGAGCGGCTGATGTCGACCAGGCCCTGGGTGTTGCTCACGGCCGGGGACGGCTTGAGGGTGCAGTTGATGAACAGGGCCTTCAGGTCGTCGTACGTGCTCCGGGCCGAGGCCCCTCCGGATGCGGCGGATGCGGTCACAGGTCTCCTCCTCGAGTCGCCCCCGGCCGCTCAGCTCACCACGGCGCCCCGGGGCCCCGGACGCGACACGGCCCGGCATGTCGCCGGGCCGTGTGACGCGATCCGTCCTTCGAAGGTCAGTGGTTCTTCGGGAAGCCGAGGTCCACGCCGCCGTCCTCCGGGTTCGGCCAGCGCGTGGTGACGACCTTGCCGCGCGTGTAGAAGTGCACGCCGTCGTTGCCGTAGATGTGGTGGTCGCCGAAGAGCGAGTCCTTCCAACCGCCGAAGGAGTGGTAGCCGACCGGCACCGGGATCGGCACGTTGACACCGACCATGCCCGCCTGGACCTCCAACTGGAAGCGGCGGGCGGCGCCGCCGTCGCGGGTGAAGATGGCCGTGCCGTTGCCGAAGGGCGAGGCGTTGATGAGCGCGAGGCCGTCCTCGTAGGTCTCGGCGCGCAGCACGCACAGCACCGGGCCGAAGATCTCGTCCTTGTACGCGTCGGAGTCCGTGGAGACCTTGTCGAGCAACGAGAGGCCGATCCAGTGGCCGTCCTCGAAGCCCTCGACGGTGAAGGCGGTGCCGTCCAGGACGACGTCGGCGCCCTGGGCCGCGGCACCCGTCACGTAGGAGGCGACCTTGTCGCGATGGGCCTTCGTGATGAGCGGACCCATCTCGGAGGTCGGGTCGTTGCCCGGGCCGATCTTGATCTTCTCGGCGCGGTCGCGGATCTTCGCCACCAGCTCGTCGCCGACACCGCCGACCGCGACGACCGCGGAGATTGCCATGCAGCGCTCGCCGGCCGAACCGTACGCGGCGGAGACCGCGGCGTCGGCGGCCGCGTCGAGGTCGGCGTCGGGGAGGACCAGCATGTGGTTCTTGGCGCCGCCGAGGGCCTGGACGCGCTTGCCGTTGGCGGAGGCGGTGGTGTGGATGTAGCGGGCGATCGGAGTGGAGCCGACGAAGGAGACGGCGGCCACGTCCGGATGCTCGAGCAGCCGGTCGACGGCGACCTTGTCACCGTTGACGACGTTGAGGACGCCCTCCGGCAAACCGGCCCGGGCGGCCAGCTCGGCGAGGAGGATCGCCGCGGACGGGTCCTTCTCGCTGGGCTTGAGGACGAAGGTGTTTCCGCATGCGATGGCGAGCGGGAACATCCACATCGGCACCATGGCGGGGAAGTTGAACGGGGTGATGCCCGCGACGACACCGAGCGGCTGCCGGATCGAGGACACATCCACACGGCTGGACACCTGCGTGGACAGCTCGCCCTTGAGCTGGGTCGTGATCCCGCAGGCGAGCTCGACGATCTCCAGGCCGCGCGCGACCTCGCCCAGCGCGTCGGAGTGCACCTTCCCGTGCTCGGCGGTGATCAGCTCGGCGATCTCGTCGCGGTGAGCGTCCAGCAGCGCGTGGTACTTGAAGAGCACGGCGGTACGTGCCGCGAGCGAGGAGGTGCCCCACGTCGCGAACGCCTCCTTGGCCGCGGCCACCGCGGAGTCGACCTCCTCGACCGAGGCCAGCGCGACCCGGGTGGTCTGCGCACCGGTCGCCGGGTCGGTCACCGGGCCGTAGTTGCCGGAATCGCCTTCGACGGACTTCCCGCCGATCCAGTGGTCGATGGTCTTCATGGTCATCCTTTGCGAGAGGCGGTGGGCAACGGGTGGGCGGTGGTGCGCGGGCCCCGACCGGACGATCGTTCGGCACTTGTCTCCGGACGGTGCCCCGCAACGGAGTCACAGGTGCCGGCGTCGGCCGGCGGCCTGCCGTTCGTACTCCTCCCGGGCCTTCACGGCCGCCGGGCGGGTGGCGGCCTCGGCCACAGGAACATCCCACCACGCCTGCGGTCCGGGCGCGCCGGACAGAGTGTCTGCTGTTTCGGTCTCCACATAGACACATGTGGGACGGTCGGAGGCGCGAGCCGTGGCCAACGCTTCGCGCAGCTCACCGACAGTCCTCGCGCGGAGCACATCCATGCCGAGACTGGCGGCGTTGGCGGCCAGATCGACGGGCAGCGGGTCGCCGGTGTAGGCGCCTTCACCAGGGCCTTCGGCCTGAGGGGACCCCCAGACCCGGAAGCGGTAGGCGGTACCGAAGCGTTCGCCGCCGGTCAGCTCGGAGAGACCGCCGATGGAGGCGTAGCCGTGGTTCTGGACCAGCACCACATTGATGTTGATGCCCTCCTGTACGGCGGTGACGATCTCCGTCGGCATCATCAGATACGTGCCGTCCCCGACCAGGGCCCACACGGGGCGGTCGGGGGCGGCCAGGCGTACGCCGATGGCGCCGGGGATCTCGTAGCCCATGCAGGAGTAGCCGTACTCGACGTGGTACTGCCGCGGGGAGCGGGTCCGCCAGAGCTTGTGCAGGTCGCCCGGCATGGACCCGGCCGCGTTGATCACCACGTCCTCGTCGCCGACGACGGCGTCCAGCGCGCCGAGCACCTGCGTCTGCGTCGGCCGCGCGCTCTCGTCCGGAGCGGCGTACGCCCGGTCGACGGCCTCCTCCCAGCGCTCCTTGCCTGCGGTGTACTCACGCACGTAGGCCGGGTCGACGCGGTGGCCCTCCAGCGCGGCGGCCAGGGCTTCGAGGCCGGCTCGGGCATCGGCGACAACCGAGAGACCGGCCATCTTGTGGGCGTCGAAGGCGGCGATGCTGAGGTTGAGGAAACGGACGCCGGGCTCCGCGAAGAGGGTGTTGGAGGCGGTGGTGAAGTCCGTCCAGCGGGTGCCCACGCCGATCACGAGGTCGGCGGTGCGGGCCAGGTCGTCGGCCACGGCCGTACCGGTGTGGCCGATGCCGCCCACGTCCGCCGGGTGGTCGTGGCGCAGCGAGCCCTTGCCCGCCTGGGTGGCGGCGACCGGGATGCCGGTGGCGTCGGCGAGGGCCTTCAGCGCGTCCTCGGCCTCGCTGTGATGGATGCCTCCGCCCGCGACGATCAGGGGGCGTGCGGCAGCCCGTACGAGCCGCGCGGCCTCGGCGAGCGCGTCCGCGTCCGGTGCTGGGCGGCGGATGTGCCAGACCCGTTCGGCGAAGAACTCCTCGGGCCAGTCGAAGGCCTCGGCCTGCACGTCCTGCGGCAGGGCGAGCGTGACGGCGCCGGTGTCGACAGGGTCGGTGAGGACCCGCATGGCCTGGAGCGCGGCCGGAATCAGCGACTCGGGCCGTACGACCCGGTCGAAGTACTTCGACACCGGGCGCAGGCAGTCGTTGACCGACACATCACCCGCGTACGGAACTTCGAGCTGCTGGAGGACGGGGTCGGCGGGCCGGGTGGCGAACACGTCGCCGGGCAGCAGCAGCACAGGCAGCCGGTTGATGGTGGCGAGCGCGGCGCCGGTGACGAGGTTGGTCGCGCCGGGGCCGATGGAGGTGGTGACGGCGTGAGTGGACAGGCGGCCGGACTGGCGGGCGTAGCCGACGGCCGCGTGGACCATGGCCTGTTCGTTGCGGCCCTGGAGGTACGGCATGCGCCCGGGCCCGGACTCCAGCAGCGCCTGCCCGATGCCCGCGACGTTGCCGTGGCCGAAGATGCCCCAGCAGGCACCGATGAGCCGCTGCCGGTGGCCGTCGCGCTCGGTGTACTGCCGGGAGAGGAACTCCACCAGCGCCTGGGCGACGGTGAGCCGTCGAGTGGTCATCGCTTTCCTCCAGCGGGGGCCTCGTAGAGCGGGAGCCGCGAATCGACGGCCTGGTCGTCCCAGGTGCCGCGGATCCAGGCGTGGTCGGGGTGGTCGCAGATCAGCCAGGCGCGCTCGTCGCCGGGGCCGGCCATGACGTTGAGGTAGTACATGGCGTGGCCGGGGGCGGCGATGGACGGGCCGTGCCAGCCGTCGGGGATGAGGACGACGTCCCCGGCGCGGACCTCGGCGAGCACGTCGGTGTCCTTGCCGGGGCCCGAAGGGGTCACGCGCTGGTAGCCCAGGCCCTCGGTGCCGTGCGCCTCGGCGATCTCGAAGTAGTAGATCTCCTCCAGCTCCGATTCCTTGCCCGGACGGAACTCGTCGTGCTTGTGCGGTGGGTAGGAGGACCAGTTGCCGCCCGGGGTCAGCACTTCGACCGCGATGAGCCGGTCGGCCTCGAAGACCCCGGCGGCAGCAAAGTTGTTGACCTGCCGGGAGCAGTTCCCGGTGCCGCGCAGCTCGACCGGGACGCCGGATGCGGGCCCGTAGCGTGCAGGCAGACGGCGCTCGCAGCGGGCACCGGTGAGTGCGAACCGTCCGCCTGCGGCCGAGGTAATGCGGGCGCGCGCGTCGCGCGGGACGTACGCGAAGTCGCTGACGCCGCTGAACACGCTCTCCCTGCCGTGGAGTTCGAAGGTGTGGGCGGTCTCGGAGGTGGCGGAGGTGGCGGCCGATTCGGAGGTGGCGGCGGACTCGGAGGTGGCGGATGTGTCCGCGGGCTCGCAGGTGTCGCTGGTGCGAGAGGCCTCGCCATCGATGGTCACGGTGCAGCCGCCGCTGAGCGGCAGCACGATCCACTCGCTGTCACCGGCGTCGAGGGCGTGCGTGGCGCCCGGCGCGAGTTCGAGGACGCGCAGGGCGGAGTAGTCCCAGCCGGCCCTCTTCGGATCGATGTCCACGACGTACGGGCTTCTCGCCGCGCTCCCGGCCGGAAGGTGGAAGCTGGTGGAGGTCATGAGGTCAAGTCTCCTGTGGGGTACGGCGGTTCACAGCAGTCCGACGGCGGTGTCGACGGCCCCGGCGACGTCCCCGTCCGCCGGGTAGAGCAGCGAGCGTCCGACCACCAGGCCCTGCACGGTCGGCAGCCGCAGCGCCTTACGCCACTTCTCGTAGATCTCGTCCTGGTCGCGGCCGACCTCGCCGCCGAGCAGGACGGCGGGGAGCGTGGAGGCCTCCATGACGCTCGCCATCTCGTCCGGGTCCTCGGTGACCGGCACCTTCAGCCAGGTGTACGCGGACGTGCCCGCGAGTCCGGAGGCGATGGCGATGGACTTGGTGACGGCCGCGGCGCTGAGGTCGTTGCGCACCTTGCCGTCCACGCGGCGGGATATGAACGGCTCGACGAAGACCGGGAGCCGGTGGGCGGCCATGGCGTCGATGGTGCGGGCGGTGGAGAGCAGCGTGGTGAGCGAGCCCGGGTCCTCGTAGTCGATGCGCAGCAGCAGCTTTCCCGCGTCGAAGCCGAGGCGGTGGATGTCCTCGGCACGGGGCCCGGTGAAGCGGTCGTCCATCTCGAAGACGGCGCCGGCGAGGCCGCCGCGGTTCATGGAGCCGATCACAACCTTGTGATCGAGAGCGCCGAGCAGGAGCAGGTCGTCGAGGATGTCCGCGGTGGCCAGGACGCCGTCCACCCCGGGTCTGGACAGCGCCAGGCACAGCCGCTCCAGCAGCTCGGTGCGGTTGGCCATGGCCAGGTCGTGGTCGCCGATGGCCAGGGCGCCGCGCGCGGGGTGATCGGCGGCCACGATCATCAGCCGCCCGCTGTCCCCGATCAGGGGGCGGCGGACGCGGCGGGCCGCGGCCTCGGCGATGGCCTCCGGGTGCCGGGTCCGCACCTTCACGATGTCGGAGAGACGGATGCTCAAGGGTGCCTTCTCTGGGGTCGTCGGTGCGTCAGGAGCGGGCCAGGAGGTCCTCGACCTCGGCCTCGGTGGGCATCGCGGCGGAGCAGGCGAGGCGAGAGGCGACGATGGCGCCGGCCGCGTTGGCGTGGCGCATGGTTCGCGTCAGGTCCCACCCCGCGAGCAGCCCGTGGCACAGGGAGCCGCCGAACGCGTCGCCCGCGCCGAGGCCGTTGACCACGTCGACGGGCACGGGCGGGACTTCGGCGGAGGTGCCGTCGCGGTGGACGGCGAGGACGCCCTTCGGTCCCTGCTTGACGACGGCGAGTTCGACACCGGCGTCGATGAGCGCCTCGGCGGCGAGGCGGGGTTCGCGCTCGCCGGTGGCGACCTCGCACTCGTCGAGGTTGCCGACGGCGACGGTGGCGTGGGCGAGGGCCTGGCTGTAGTACGCGCGGGCGTTACGGGCGTCGGGCCAGAACATCGGGCGCCAGTCGAGGTCGAACACGGTGGTGTGGAGGGCGGGTTCAACAGCGGGCACCGCTGTGGCCGCTGTTGCCGCTGAGGCGCTCGCCGGCGCTGACCTGGCGGGGCCCGCGATGGCCGGCGCTGACCTGGCGGGGCCTGCGCTGGCCGGTGCGGGGCCCGCCGCACTGCGGGCCTCCAGCGCGGCGAGCGTCGCGGCCCGGCTCGGCTCCTCGCACAGACCGGTGCCCGTCATCCAGAACACCCGGGCCGCCCTGATGGCGTCGAGATCGAGCTCGTCCGCCACGACCTCCAGGTCGGGCGCCTTGGGCTCCCGGTAGAAGTACAGCGGGAAATCGTCCGGCGGGAAGATCTCGCAGAACGTGACGGGTGTGGGGTACCGGTCGACGGCCGTCACCCAGCGGTCGTCCACGCCGAAGTCGCGCAGCGCCTGGTGGATGTAATGGCCGAACGGGTCGTCCCCGGTGCGGCTGATGACCGCTGTACGGCGGCCGAGCCGGGCCGCGGCGACGGCGACATTCGTCGGCGAGCCACCGAGGAACTTCCCGAACGTCTCGACCTGCGCCAGCGACACACCGGTCTGGAGCGGGTAGATATCCACCCCGATGCGTCCCATGGTGATCAGGTCATAAGGGCTGTACGGGTCGTACGGCTCGTAAGGCTCAGGCATGCGCGCCCCTTCATTGCTCGTCCGGCGCTCGTCCGGGCTGGCCGGCCCGGTGACAGGTCTAGCCCTGACCGCCGGACACTGTCAATAGTTTGTCCTTACATACTGACCTGCGAGTGGGGCGACCGCGGTGCAACACGAAGCCGAGACGGTCGAACCGCATTGACGTTACGTCCTTATGTCAGGACGAACTCTTGACACTCATCGGAGCGAGGTGGAGGCTACGCGGCATGACAGCCAGCCAGTCCCCGTCCCCCGTTCCGAGCCTCGACCGGATCCGGGTCGGCTCCGCCCCCGACTCCTGGGGGGTGTGGTTCTCCGACGACGACCGGCAAGTCCCCTGGCAGCGCTTCCTGGACGAGGTCGCGCAGGCCGGATACTCCTGGATCGAACTCGGACCGTACGGCTATCTGCCCACCGACCCCGCCCGGCTCGCCGACGAGACGGACAGGCGGGGGCTGAAGGTCTCGGCGGGCACGGTCTTCACCTCGCTGCACCGCGGTCCCGCCGTCTGGGACGCGACCTGGGAGCACGTCTCGCAGGTGGCCGAGCTGACCCGCGCCATGGGTGCCGGGCACCTCGTCGTCATCCCGTCCTTCTGGCGCGACGACAAGACCGCGGAGGTCCTCGAGAGCCCGGTGCTCGACGCCGGGCAGTGGCGCGATCTGACCTCGGGTATGGAGCGGCTGGGGCGAGAAGTGCGCGAGCACTACGGGCTGGACATCGTGGTCCATCCGCACGCCGACACCCATATCGACGGCGAGGCAAACGTCGCCCGCTTCCTGGACGGAACCGACCCCGACGCGGTCAGCCTGTGCCTGGACACCGGGCATTACGCGTACTGCGGCGGCGACAGTGTCAAGCTCATCGAGACGTACGGGGAACGGCTCGGCTATCTGCACCTCAAGCAAGTCGACCCGGAGATCCTCGCCGATGTCGTCGCCAACGAGATCCCGTTCGGGCCGGCCGTCCAGCGGGGGGTGATGTGCGAGCCGCCCAGGGGCGTACCGGAGTTGGAACCCGTCCTCGCGGCCGCGCAGAGCCTGGGCGTCGACCTCTTCGCGATCGTCGAGCAGGACATGTACCCGTGTCCACCGGACCAGCCGTACCCGATCGCCGAACGCACCCGGCGCTTCCTGCGGAGCTGCGGCGCATAGAGCGCGTCGACCGGGAGGTAACACCGGCCGCGGGCAACGGTCGACCGGGAGGTAACACCGGCCGCGGGCAACGGTCGACCGGGAGGTAACACCGGCCGCGCGCAACGGTCGTGCGGCGGGGCTTCCCGCCCGGGGAAAGCCGGGGCCCGGCGGCCGGGCTTCCCGCCCGGGGAGAGCGCCAGGGTCCGGCGGCCGGGCGAAACACCGGGGTGCCGAAGCGGGGAAACACCCGGGACGGGCCCGATGCCCGCACACTGCAGATCAGCCACGACTTCTCGAGGGACACCAATGACCAAGCAGGGAACGCTCGGCGTCGCCGTCATCGGCACCGGGAGGATGGGCGCCGACCACGTCCGCCGGATCGACTCCGTGACGAGCGGGGCCCGGGTCGCCGCCGTCGTCGACATCGACGCCGAGCGGGCCAAGCACCTCGCCGACGGGATCGAGGGGTGCACCGCGTTCAACGATGCGGCCGCCGCCATGGCCTCCCCCGACGTCGACGCACTCCTCATCGCCTCGCCGGGGCCCGCGCACGAGGCCACCCTGCTCCAGGCGTTCGAGCACGATCTGCCGGTGCTGTGCGAGAAGCCGCTCACGCCCGACGCCGCCTCCGCACTGCGCGTTCTGGAGGCGGAGCAGAAGCTGGGACGCCGGCGCGTACAGGTCGGTTTCATGCGCCGGTACGACGCCGAGTACCTGGAACTCAAGGCGCTGCTGGACAGCAGGCGGTTCGGGCGGGCGCTGATGCTGCACTGCCGGCACCGCAACGCCTCCACCCCGCCCGGCTTCACCAGCCAGATGATGATCAACGACTCGGTGGTGCACGAGATCGACACCACCCGCTGGCTGCTGGAGCAGGAGATCACGGCGGTTACGGTGCTCCGCCCGCTCCCGTCGAGCGCCGCCCCGGACGGGCTGAGCGACCCGCAGTTGGTGCTCTTCGAGACCTCGGGCGGCGCGGTCGTCGACGTGGAGATCTTTGTGAACTGCGGCTGGGGCTACCAGGTGCAGTGCGAGGCGGTCTGCGAGTCCGGCAGCGCGCGGGTGGGCGACGGGCACGCGATGGTCACCAGCACGGCGGGCCGCTGGGGCGGCGACATCGACATGGACTTCGTTTCCCGCTTCGAGGACGCCTACGACCGGCAGGTGCAGCGGTGGGTGGATGCAACGCGCCGGGGCGAAGTGGAAGGGCCCAGCGTGTGGGACGGCTACGCGGCCGCCGCGGTCTGCGAGGCGGGCGTACGGGCCCAGGCCACCGGCGAGCGAACGCCGACGCTGCTGACCGAACGGCCGGCGCTCTACCGCTGACCCGGCGATGGCTGCGCCCGGCAGGCCGGCACGATGCTCCGCCCACGCGGGATGCCCGGCGCCCCGGGCCCCCAAGGCGCGATGTCCGGCGTCCCGGGTCCTATCCGCGGGATGTCCAGCGCCCCACATCCCCGCCGCGGGATGTCCAAGGCCCCACACCCCCGCCGCGGGATGTCCAAGGCCCCGCACCCCCGCCGCGGGGTGCCCGGGCCCCGGATGCCCGGCAGCGAAAGACCTGCCCGACAACCACCTACTCCGCCATGGGAGCTGACGTATGCGGATCGGATTCCTCGGCGCCGGACGGATCGGCGCCTTCCACGCCGAAGTGCTGAAGGCGACGCCCGGTGTTGACGACGTACTGATCGGGGATGTGGACAGCGCCCGCGCGGGCGAGGTCGCACACCGCATCGGCGCGCTGGCCGCGGAGTCGGTCGACGCCGTTTTCGCGGACGGTGTCGACGCCGTGGTCATCGCCACCGCGACGGCATCCCATGCCGAACTCATCACCCGGGCCGCCCGTGCGGGGCTGCCCGCATACTGCGAGAAACCGATCGCCCTGGACCTGCCCGGGACCGTACGGGCCCTGAGGGAGGTCGAAGCCGCCGGAACCCTGCTGCAGATGGGCTTCCAGCGGCGATTCGACGCGGGGTACATCGCGGCCAAGGAGGCCGTCGCCGAAGGGCGACTCGGCAGGCTGCACACCATCCGGGCCGTGACCTCCGACCCCGCCCCGCCCCCCGCCGCCTTCCTCCCGCTCTCCGGCGGACTCTTCCGGGACTGCCTGGTGCACGACTTCGACGCCGTACGGTGGCTGACGGGCCGTGAGGTCGTCGAGGTGTTCGCGACCGGAGCCAATGGCGGTGCGGCGTTCTTCCGTGAGGCCGGTGACGTCGACACCGCGGCCGCGCTGCTCACCCTGGACGACAGCACCCTGGTCACTGCCACCGCCACCCGCTACAACGGCGCCGGATACGACGTACGCATGGAGATCGCCGGCGAGCGCGACCAGCTCGTCGTCGGTCTCGACGCCCGCACCCCCTTCACCTCCGCGGAGCCGGACGGCCCCGAACCTCCCGCCCGCCCGTGGACCGGCTTTCTGGAGCGCTTCGCCCCGGCCTACCGTGCCGAACTCGCCGCGTTCGTACGGGCGGCGAGCGGCGCGGCCCCCAATCCCTGCTCCGGCAAGGATGCCCTGCACGCCCTGCTGGTCGCCGAGGCCTGCGAAGTGTCACGAATGCAACACCGGCCGGTTCGGCCCGCCGAGTTGCTGAAGGAACTCGCCGACCTCGCCTGACCGGATCTGTACGGACTCGTCACCTCCTCCGGGTCCCGCCCGTGCCACGGTTGTCACCACTCCACGCGATTCCCGTCACAGCCGGACCACAGCCCCTCCCTGGTTCCCGATCCGCATCGTTGACGGAGCGCAGGCTGACTGATCACGAGCGGTTGCGTCGCAGCGCCCCACCGGCTCCCCCAAGGGCCGCGCCGCGGCGGCCGCGAGGAGGTGCTCAGATGACCGACCGTCGGCTCTGGTCGTACAAGGAGATCGCCGCACACATCCGCGTGCAGACCGACACCGTGCGGTCCTACCGCAAGCACGGGCTGCTGCCGCCACCCGACCACGTCGAGTCCGGCAAGCCCTACTGGTTCGCCGACACGATCCGCGCCTGGGTCTCCCGGCGACCGGGGAACCGTGGGCGGCGGGCCCGGGAGTAGGGCGGCGGGCTCAGAGTAGGCCCGCCGGTCCGAGCCGACCCGCCGCCGGACCGTGGATCTCGAACCGCCCGCCCTGGCGGGCCGGTCCCGAACCGTCGGGCTGAACGGGCGTCCTGAACCGACGGGCTGAACGGCCGGCCCTGAACTCGTTCGAGCCTGAACCTACGGGCTGAACGGCCGGCCCTGAACTCGCTCGACCTGAGCGGCCCGTCCTGGACGGGCCGGCCCTGGACGGCCGGCCCTGGTCGGCCGGCCCTGGTCGGCCGGCCCTGGTCGGCCGGCCCTGAACCGCGGCTTGCGAACCGCGTCCCGAACCGCGGGTCCCGAATCGCCGGTCCCAGGGGGCAGGTTCGCCGGTCTCCGCCCGATGGTCCGGGAGCAAAACCGCCGGCCCCGGAGAGCCCGCCGTCCCGCTACCGGTGGCCTGCGCCCACCGGGTCGCGCTCCTCGGACTCCTCGGTCGGAGCCGATCCGGCATCCGGGCCGGAGGCGGTCCCGGATGCTGGGGCGGCCGCGCTCTCCCCCTCGCTCAGGCCTATTCGGGCGTGCAGCCGGCGCAGCGGACCGGGCGCCCACCATGTCGCCCGTCCGGTGAGCCGCATGACCGCCGGGACCAGAAGACTCCGCACCACCATGGCGTCCATCAGGACGGCGAGGGCGATACCCAGTCCGAGCATCTTGGTGTTGGTCACCCGGGACGTGCCGATGGCCACCATGACGACGGCAAGGATGATCGCGGCCGCGGTGATGAGTCCGCCGGTGCGCCGGAGGCCGAAGACGACCGCGCCCTGGTGGTCACCGGTTCTGTCGTACTCCTCCTTGATCCGGGACAGCAGGAACACCCCGTAGTCCATGGAGAGTCCGAAGGCGACACAGAACATCAGCACCGGCAGGGTGGTCTCGATGTCTCCGGTGGATGTGAAGTTCAGCAGACCGGACAGATGGCCGTCCTGGAAGACCCACACCAGGGCACCGAACATCGCCGTGAGACTCAGGGCGTTGAGCACGACGGCCTGAAGGGGTATCAGCACGCTGCCTGTGAGCAGGAACACCAGCAGCAGCGTGACGACGGCAATGATGGCGACCGCCCATGGAAGACGGTCCGCTATCGCGTCCTTGGAGTCGACGAGGACGGCCGCGGTGCCGGTGACCGAGGCGTCCACGGAGGAGTCCACGGCCCGGATGTCCCGCACCAGTTGCTGACTCGCGGTGTCCACCGCCTTGCTCTTCGGCGCGACGCTTATCTGCGCCACATCCCCCGAGCGGCGGGCCGCCTCCGCGGGGCCCGGCTTCCGGATGCGCTCGCCGCGGACGTACTGCCCCGTGGGCCCGTCCACCCTCAGCACGCCCGGGAGTTCGGAGATCCGGCTGCTGTAGTCGGCGAGCCGGGCGGTCGAGGGGTTGCCCTCGGCCAGGATCTCCATGGTGCCGCCCGGACGGCCGGGGAAGTCGTCGCGGATGTGCTGCTGCACGACATGGGACTCGGCCGTCTCCGGCAACTGCCGGTCGTCGGCCGTGCCGAACTTCACGCCGAGGAAGGGCAGTCCGAGAAACACAAGGCCGGCCGTGGTGGCCCCGGCGAAGAACGGGGCGCGGCGCATCACCAGCCGGGCCGTGCGCGCCCAGCTAGCCCCGGCGTCCTTGCCGGTCCCGGGTGCCGGGCGTCCGCGCCGCAGCACCTTTCGCAGATCCAGCGCGTTGACCCGGTCCCCCAGCAGCACCAGTGCCGCGGGCAGGACGACCAGGGCCGCCGCCGCGGCGAGCAGCACGACGGCGATCCCCGCGTAAGCGAAGGAGCGCAGGAAGTACTGCGGGAAGACGAGCATCGCGGCGAGCGATACGGCGACGGTGAGCGCGGAGAACAACACGGTGCGGCCCGCGGTGCGCAGCGTCGCGCCGACGGCCGGCAGCGGCTCGGCACCGGCCGCGAGCTCCTCACGGAAGCGCCGCACGATGAACAGGGCGTAGTCGATGGCGAGTCCGAGGCCCAGTGCCGTGGTGAGGTTCTGGGCGAAGACCGAGACGTCGGTGAACTCGGTGATGCCGCGCAGCACCGCATTGGTTCCCAGGATCGCCACTATGCCGACGGCCAGGGGCAGCAGAGCGGCTACCGCGCTGCCGAAGACCATCACCAGCAGGACGAGCGTGACGGGCAGGGCGATCGCCTCGGCACGCAGCAGGTCCTCCTGGATGGTGGTCTGCAGCTCGTGCCGCACGGCCACGGGACCGCCGAGCGAGACCTCCACCGGACCCTGGCGGCCGCGGAATTCGTTCGCGATGCGGTCCAGGACGTCCGCCGTCGCATTCTCGTCGCCGGCGATCCGGGCCATGATCAGCGCTTCGCGGCCGTCTTCGGCGCGCAGCCCCGGGGACTGCGTCCGCCAGTAGGACGTGACGCCCGCGACGGACCTTTCCCCCGCGAGCCGCTCGGCCAGCCGCTCTCCCTCGGCCGCCACGGCCGGGTCGTCCACCCGCCTGCCACCACTGTCGACGTGAAGGATCAGATTGGGCTGCGACGCCGGGAACTCCCGCTCCAGCGCCTTGGTCGCATACGAGGACTGGGAGTCCGGAGCCTCCCAGCCGCCGCTGCCCATGCGGTCGGCGACCCCGCTCCCGGCGACCACGGCCAGAGCGGTGAACAGCAGAGCAAGCAGCAGCGAGAGCCGCGGCCGGGCGGTGACCACCCGGGTCCACCCCCCGGTCTCGCGGTTGACAGCAGGCATGACGCAGGTGTCCCCTTCCCCCTTGGCAGCACGTAAACTGCAAACACGAGCGCTCACTCGCGTTAGCCAAGAATGCGAGCGACCACTCGCGTTTGTCAAACCGAAACCGAAAGCTGGGGATGGCGCGTGACGAAGGCCGGAGCGGCTGAGGACGGAACGAGCGTGAGCCGCGACGAGGCCGCGACCAGGCCGCGCCGCCGTCAGGCCCGTGGCGAGCGCCGCATGACGCAGCTCCTCGAGGCCGCGGCCAACGTGTTCGGCCAGGTCGGCTACACAGCCGCGAGCACCAACGCGATCGCACGCGAAGCGGGCGTCTCGCCCGGAACGCTCTACCAGTTCTTCCCCAACAAGGAAGCCATCGCGGTGGAGTTGGGCGACCGCTTCCTCCACCGGATGCGTGAGGCCCACACCCAGGTGTTCACCGAGGCCAACGCCGCGCTGCCGCTCGCCGAGATGCTCGACGCGGTCCTCGATCCGCTCATCGAGTTCAACTGCCGCAACCCCGCGCTCCTGGCCCTGATCAAGAGTTCCGACATCCCCGGCAAGCTCGCCGAGGATCACGACGCGCTGCACGAATCCCTGCTCACCCGCGTCGGGGAGCTGATCTCCGTCTACGTCCCGGCCATGCCCGCCGCTCAGCGGACTCGCACGGCCACGATGGCGTTCGCCCTGTTCAAGGCAGGCCTGGAGCTGGTACTTGCCCACGAGGGGGCCGAACGGAAGGCGTACGTCGCCGAGTTGAAGGCGTCCATGTACCGCTACCTGGAGCCCGTCCTCGGAGCCGGATGCTGCGATCCGGCAGGCGGGGCGGCGGACCTGCCCTCCGCGGGGGACGGCGCCCGGCACTGACCCGGGCCCCGTACGGTACGACGGCCCAGCACCGCGCCCGGCGCCGGCCAGCGTCCCTGCCCGGACGGCCCCGCCGGCCCGCACGGATCCAGCGGCCAGGACGGGCGCACCTGAGCACCCCCGCCCACCGGGCCGCCTACGGTCGCCGGCCTGTCCACTGGGGCCGGCGCCCCATCCCATACGAGCCCCTCGGCCGCTCCCGGCTCAGGTACCGCACCACGGCATTCCAGCTCGGGCGACCCCACCGGCTCGGGCGACCCAGCCACGTCGGGCGACCCCACCGGCTCGGGCGACCCAGCCACGTCGGGCGACCCCACCGGCTCGGACGACCGCGCCGGCTCCGGCGACCGAGCCGGCTCCAGCGCGCGGCGCCACCGCACGGCCGCCTGCACCAGACCACCCACCGCGGCCACCACCGCGGACACCCCGATCCCGATGGCTGCCGCGTACAACGGATTACCCGAGGCCGCACTGCCCAGATATCCCAGCCCCACCGTGTACGTGGCCCAGATCGCCTCGGCGACGCCCGCGCCGATCAGGTAGCGCCGCGCCGGGTAGCCGACCACGCCCGCCGCCAGTCCGCCGACCAGCCGCCCGCTGGGCAGGAATCGCACAGCAGCCACGAACGGCACCCCGCGCCGTTCGAGCCGCAGGGCCAGCCACTCAAGCAGCGCCCAGCGCCTGCGACTGCGCCCCATCCACCCCCGTACCGGATCACTGAACCTCCGACCGGACGCGTGCATGAGGAGATCGCCGACGAGTGCACTGCCCGCCACCACGAGGAGCACGACGGCGAGGTCCAGATTCCCGCGGGACGCGAGAACCCCGGCCGTCACCAGGAGGCCCGAGTTGGGCAGGAGGGGCGGGGCAGTGGTGAGCGCGAGGACTCCGTAGATCCAGAGCACTTCCATGTCGGCCGCCCCTCAGCAGGGAGCCGCAGCATCTGCCTCGAACCCCGAGGAGGGGCAAAGCCGACAGATCTGGGGCTAATCACCACAAAGCCTACTCGGGAAAGGGTGGGGCAGCCTGCGGGGCAGATACCCCCTAGGGGTACAGTGGAATCCGGAACGCGTACCACCCGTACCACACGCACGAGCAAGGGGAGCACCATGACCATCGAGACGACGACCGGTCCAGTCACCGCCACCTACCAGGTCACGGGCATGAGTTGCGGCCACTGCGAAGGAGCCGTGACCGAAGAACTCTCGGCCCTCGAGGGCGTCGCGTCCGTCGAGGCCGTCGCCGCCACCGGCCTGGTCACCGTCGTCTCCGCGGCCCCGCTCCCCGGGGAGGCCGTCCGTGCAGCGGTGGACGAGGCGGGGTACGAGCTCGTAGGCACGGCCTCGTAGAGGAGGGCGCATGACCAGGACAGCGCACGCCTCCCGCGTCCCGCCGGCGACGAACGCGTCCTCCACAGGACCCGTGACCGCGGCAGAGCCCGCCACCGTGACCGGGCCGGCGCCCGCCAACCCCGGCACCGCACGGGTCGAACTCGCCATCGGCGGCATGACGTGCGCGGCCTGCGCGGCACGTGTGGAGAAGAAGCTCAACCGCATGGACGGCGTCTCGGCCACGGTCAACTTCGCCACGGAGAAGGCCGTCGTGACGTACGGCGGCGGGCTCGGGGTCGCGGACCTCATCGCCACCGTGGAGAGAACCGGCTACACGGCCGCACCGCCGCCTCCGGCCGAGCCGGAGCCCGAACCCTCCGATCGGCCCGCCCCAGGGGCGCAGGCGGGCGCTCAGCCCCCCGTACGGGCCGAGAACGGCGGGAACGGGAACAACCGCGGGGACGGGAACGGCGAAACAGCCGCACTGCGCCGTCGGTTCACGATCGCGATGCTGCTCGGCCTACCCGTCGTCCTCATGGCGATGGTCCCGGCCCTGCAGTTCGACAACTGGCAGTGGCTGTCCCTGACTCTGGCCTCGCCGGTCGTGGTGTGGGGAGGCCTGCCCTTCCACCGGGCCGCCTGGACCAATGCCCGGCACGGCGCGGCCACCATGGACACCCTCGTCTCCCTCGGGACACTGGCCGCCTTCGGGTGGTCGCTGTGGGCGCTGTTCCTCGGCCACGCCGGCATGCCAGGGATGCGGCACGGCTTCGACCTGACGATCGCCCGCACGGACGGGTCGTCGTCCATCTACCTCGAGGTCGCGGCCGGGGTGACCGTGTTCCTGCTGCTCGGCCGCTACTTGGAGGCGAAGGCCAAGCGCAGGGCGGGCGCCGCGCTGCGCGCGCTGCTCGAACTGGGTGCCAGGGACGCGTCGTTGCTCCACCCCGACGGCCGAGAGGAGCGGATTCCCGTCGCACGGCTGGCGGTTGGGGACCGGTTCGTCGTACGGCCCGGGGAAAAGGTCGCCACGGACGGCCGGGTCGTCGAAGGCGCATCTGCGGTCGACGCCTCGATGCTGACCGGCGAATCGGTTCCGGCGGACGTGACCGTGGACGGGAATGTCACCGGCGGCACCGTCAACGTCTCGGGCCGACTGGTCGTCGAGGCCACCCGCATCGGGTCGGACACGCAGCTCGCGCGGATGGCGCGGCTCGTCGAGGACGCCCAGAACGGCAAGGCGGAGGTGCAGCGTCTCGCCGACCGCATCTCCGGGGTGTTCGTGCCGGCTGTGCTGGTCGTCGCACTCGGCACACTCGTCGGCCGACTGCTGCTCACCGACAGCGTGACAGCCGCCTTCAGCGCAGCCGTGGCCGTACTGATCATCGCCTGTCCCTGCGCCCTCGGTCTCGCCACTCCGACTGCACTCATGGTCGGTACAGGCCGGGGCGCTCAGCTCGGGATCCTGATCAAGGGCCCGGAGGTGCTGGAGTCGACACGACGCGTGGACACCGTGGTCCTGGACAAGACCGGCACGGTCACCACCGGACGTATGGCCGTACGGGAAATCGTCACGGCGGACGCCGTCACTACGGAGGGGGACGCCGTCACCGCGCAGGCGGACGCCGTCACTACGGACGGAGACGCCGTCACCACGCAGGGGGACGCCGTCACTACGGACGGGGACGCCGTCACCACGCAGGGGGACGCCGTCACTACGGACGGGGACGCCGTCACCGCGCAGGAGGAGGTCGAGGCCGTGGACGGCGGCGGCACGGCGGCGGAGCGCGAACTGCTGCGGCTCGCGGGCTCCTTGGAGCACGCCTCGGAGCACCCGGTCGGCCGGGCCATCGCCGCGGCCGCCGTCGAGCGGGAGGGGACGCTGCCCGCTCCCGAGGTGTTCGAGAACGTGGCCGGCCTCGGCGTCCAAGGTGTCGTCGAGGGCCGGAAGGTCCTTGTCGGCCGTGGAAGGCTTCTCGAGGAGAGGGCCGTCGAACTGCCCGAGCGGCTGGCCGCTGCCATGGACACGGCCGCGGCCGAGGGGCAAACGGCGGTCGCCGTTGCCTGGGACGGCCGCGCGCGGGGCGTGCTGACCGTGGCGGACGGCGTGAAGGAGTCGAGCGCGGAGGCCGTGGCCGGGCTGCGCCGGCTGGGGCTGACCCCGGTACTGCTGACCGGCGACAACCGGGCCGTGGCGGAGTCGGTGGCCCGCGAAGTGGGTATCGACGAGGTCATGGCCGAGGTGCTGCCCGAGGAGAAAGTGGACGTCGTCCGGCGCCTCCAGCGCGAGGGACGGGTGGTCGCCATGGTCGGTGACGGGGTCAACGACGCGGCCGCGCTGGCGGCCGCCGACCTGGGCCTGGCCATGGGCACGGGCACGGACGCCGCGATCGAGGCGGGCGATCTCACGCTGGTACGGGGCGATCTGCGGACGGCCCCCGACGCGATCCGGCTGTCCCGCCGTACGCTCGCGACGATCAAGGGGAACCTCGTCTGGGCCTTCGGCTACAACGTCGCCGCGCTGCCGCTGGCCGCTGCCGGGCTCCTCAACCCGATGATCGCCGGGGCGGCGATGGCGTTCTCGTCGATCTTCGTCGTGACCAACAGCCTGAGACTCAGAAATTTCAGATGACTCCAGCACCTTCACAACGGCCGTGGACTTTTACATAATCCCCACATGGGTCACAGCACTCTTACGAGGGGGCCTCGATCTCCAGATCGAGGCTCTTGCCCGTTTTAGTGCGGTTATGGCAAGAGACCCAGATCACAGAGGAGCGAACGTAACCTTCTTGGGGGGTCGCGAGTCTAACCAGTGCGATGCCACACTCCCGGCGGGGTGAGGCATCGATCCAGACCAGGTTCCGTCTTGGGGGACGAGCCGGGTCAGCGTGGCCGGGGCACGTGCGCGGGGAGCTTTGAGCGGCCCTCCCGTCCGTACGGGTCCCGGCAGATCGCACGGCGCACCAACGGTGCGCCGGGGGGAAATGAGACGCCCGGCCGGATCCCGTGGGGGGAATCCGAACCGGGAATGGGAGGCGCCCCGCTGATCGACCCGTGGGGGGATCGATCGGGCGGGGCGCCTTCTGACCTTTGTGACCACTCGATGCCGCGGCCACCACCTGACGCCGCGGCCGGCGCAGCGGCCGGGGCCGCCCGCCATCGTGGCGGGCCGGCACCGTGCAGCCGAGGGTCAGCGCTTCTCGACCGGGATGAAGTCGCGCTCGACCACGCCGGTGTAGATCTGCCGCGGGCGGCCGATCCTGGAACCCGGCTCCTTGATCATCTCGTGCCACTGGGCGATCCAGCCCGGGAGCCGGCCGAGCGCGAACAGCACTGTGAACATCTCGGTCGGGAAGCCCATGGCCCGGTAGATCAGACCGGTGTAGAAGTCGACGTTCGGGTAGAGCTTGCGCCCGACGAAGTAGTCGTCGGCCAGCGCGTGCTCCTCGAGCTTGAGCGCGATGTCGAGCAGCTCGTCGGACTTTCCGAGCGCCGAGAGAACGTCGTGCGCCGCCGCCTTGATGATCTTCGCCCGGGGGTCGAAGTTCTTGTAGACGCGGTGGCCGAAGCCCATGAGCTTCACGCCGTCCTCGCGGTTCTTCACCTTGCGGATGAAGGTGTCGACATCGCCGCCGGAGTTCCGGATGCCCTCGAGCATCTCCAGCACCGACTGGTTGGCGCCGCCGTGGAGAGGGCCCCAGAGCGCGCTGATGCCCGCGGAGATCGAGGCGAACATGTTCGCCTGCGAGGAGCCGACGAGGCGCACGGTGGAGGTGGAGCAGTTCTGCTCGTGGTCGGTGTGCAGGATGAACAGCTTGTCGAGGGCGCTGACGACGACGGGGTCCAGCTCGTACTCGGCGGCCGGCACGGAGAAGGTCATCCGCAGGAAGTTCTCGACGTAACCGAGGTCGTTGCGCGGGTACACGAAGGGGTGGCCCACGGACTTCTTGTAGGCGTACGCGGCGATGGTGGGCAGCTTGGCGAGCAGGCGGACGGTCGAGAGGTGACGCTGCGTCTCGTCGAACGGGTTGTGGCTGTCCTGGTAGAAGGTGGACAGCGCGCTGACCACGGAGGACAGCATCGCCATCGGGTGCGCGTCGCGCGGGAAGCCGTCGTAGAACCGCTTGACGTCCTCGTGCAGCAGCGTGTGGGTGGTGATCTCCTCGCGGAAGGTCGCCAGCTCGTCGACCGTCGGCAGCTCACCGTTGATCAGCAGGAAGGCGGTCTCGAGGAAGGTGCTGCGCTCGGCGAGCTGCTCGATCGGGTAGCCGCGGTAGCGCAGGATGCCTTTCTCGCCGTCGAGGTAGGTCACGGCCGATTTGTACGCAGCGGTGTTGCCGTAACCGCTGTCCAGGGTCACCAGACCGGTCTGGGCGCGGAGCTTCCCGATGTCAAAACCCTTGTCGCCGACGGTGCTGTCGACCACCGGGTAGCTGTATTCGCCGTCCCCGTACCGCAGTACTACAGAGTTGTCGCTCACGTCATCCCTCACCGACGTTGTGCCTCTTTTTCGAGGTGCCCTGACTATCTCTACCTTCCCCCATTTGGCACGGGGTCGTGCACTCGGGGTCGGCCGCAAGGCCCACGGATGGCACGCAGTGCCGCGCGTGCGGCCCTATCCTGCTCCTCTTCGCCTGTTTTAGGAAACGCGTGGGGCGCGGCTCCCGCTCCCGATCGCCCCGCTGATCCGGTGATCGAGTGCCGTCCAGCGCCGTCCGGCCGAGACCGTACGCACCGCCTGGCCGAGAGCTTTCCGCGAGCCGACCAGCACAACCAGGCGTTTCGCCCGCGTGACCGCCGTGTAGAGGAGATTGCGCTGCAGCATCATCCATGCACTGGTGGTGACGGGGATCACCACGGCCGGATATTCGCTTCCCTGCGAGCGGTGGATCGTCACTGCATAGGCATGGGAGAGCTCGTCCAGCTCATCGAAATCGTATGGAACCTCCTCGTCCTCGTCCGTCATCACCGTCAGCCGCTGGTCCACCGTGTTGAGTGACGTCACGACGCCGACCGTGCCATTGAAGACACCATTTGCGCCTTTTTCATAGTTGTTACGGATCTGGGTGACTTTGTCGCCGACACGGAAGACCCGACCACCGAACCGCCGCTCCGGAAGATCCGGTCGGGCGGGGGTGACGGCCTGCTGCAGCAGGCCATTGAGCGTCCCGGCGCCGGCAGGTCCCCGGTGCATCGGGGTGAGCACCTGGACGTCGCGGCGAGGGTCGAGCCCGAACTTCGCCGGGATCCGGCGGGCGACCACGTCGACGGTCAGCCGCCCGGCCTCCTCGGTGTCGTCCTCGGCGAACAGGAAGAAGTCCGGCAGTCCCTGAGTGATCGGCGGGACACCGGAGTTGATGCGGTGGGCGTTGGTGACCACCCCCGATTGCTGGGACTGCCGGAAGATGCGGGTGAGCCGGACTGCGGGCACCGGGCTGTCCGGCGCGAGCAGATCCCGCAGCACCTCCCCCGCTCCCACGGACGGGAGTTGGTCCACATCCCCCACCATCAGCAGGTGGGCGCCCGGCGGCACCGCCTTCGCCAGCTTGTTGGCAAGCAGGAGATCAAGCATCGACGCCTCGTCGACCACCACCAGGTCGGCGTCCAGCGGACGGTCCTTGTCGTATGCCGCGTCCCCGCCCGGCCTCAGCTCCAGCAGCCGGTGGACAGTGGACGCCTCGGCGCCCGTGAGCTCCGCGAGCCGCTTGGCCGCCCGGCCCGTCGGAGCCGCGAGGATCACCTTGGCCTTCTTGGCGCGGGCCAGCTCGACCACCGACCGCACGGTGAAGGACTTGCCGCACCCCGGACCGCCCGTCAGCACCGCCACCTTGCGCGTCAGCGCCAGCTTGACGGCCTCCTGCTGCTCCGGCGCCAGATCCGCACCCGTACGCTGCGCCAGCCACGCCAGCGCCTTCTCCCAGTCCACGTCGCGGAACGCGGGCAGCCGGTCCTCGTCCGTGCGCAGCAGCCGCATGAGCTGCCCGGCCAGGGAGATCTCGGCCCGGTGGAACGGCACCAGATAGACCGCGGTGACCGGCTCGCCCTCCCACTCCCCCTCACCCGCGGCCGACGAACCGGTGGACACAGCTTCCTGGCCCGGGACCGACTCGCGGACCACGCCCTCCTCCCCCTGGGCCAGTTCGCCGAGGCAGTCGATGACGAGACCGGTGTCGACCTGGAGCAGCTTGACCGCGTCCGCGATGAGCTGCTCCTCGGGCAGATAGCAGTGCCCCTGGTCGGCGGACTGCGAAAGGGCGTACTGCAGGCCCGCCTTGACACGGTCGGGACTGTCGTGCGGAATGCCGACCGCCTGCGCGATCCGGTCGGCGGTCAGAAAGCCGATGCCCCAGACGGCCGCAGCCAGGCGGTACGGCTCATTCCGCACCACTGAAATGGATGCGTCGCCGTAACTCTTGTAGATCCGGACGGCGATGGAGGTGGAGACCCCCACTCCCTGGAGGAAGACCATGACCTCCTTGATGGCCCTCTGCTCCTCCCACGCGGCCCCGATCAGCTTGGTGCGCTTCGGCCCCAGGCCCGGAACCTCGATGAGCCGCTCCGGCTCCTTCTCGATGACATCGAGCGTGTCGATGCCGAAGTGGTCGACGATCCGCTCGGCGATGCGCGGCCCGATGCCCTTGATGAGACCGGAGCCCAGATAGCGGCGGATGCCCTGGACGGTCGCGGGCAGCACCGTCGTGTAGTTGTCGATCGTGAACTGGCGGCCGTACTGCGGGTGGGAGCCCCAGCGGCCCTCCATCCGCAGCGACTCGCCCGGCTGCGCCCCGAGCAGCGAGCCGACGACGGTCAGCAGGTCGCCGCTGCCACGGCCGGTGTCGACGCGGGCCACCGTGTAGCCGTTCTCCTCGTTGGCATAGGTGATCCGCTCCAGGACCCCTTCGACCACGGCAAGCTGCACCATGGCCCCGACGGTATCGCCCCGCGCCGACAGCCCGTCAGCCCTGTGGACAACGGCACCGGCGAGCACACGCGGCGGTCGACGATGCCCGCCGCGGCAGCGCGAAGGATGAACGGATGGCCGGGACGAAGGAACGACCGGATGGGGACGACCGACGGAACCACTGGAAGGAACGACCGGACGGGACGACCGGGGAACGACCGGACGGGACGATCGGCGACGAGCGGAGAGAAGGCACAACGATGCAGACGTACGACCTGCTGGTGGTCGGCTCGGCCAACGCCGACCTGGTGGTCCGGGTCGACCGCCGCCCCGCCGCGGGCGAGACCGTGCTCGGCTCGGACCTCGCCGTCCACCCCGGGGGAAAGGGCGCCAACCAGGCGGTCGCCGCCGCCCGTCTCGGCGCCCGTACGGCGCTGCTCGCGCGCGTCGGCGAGGACGGGCACGGCCGGTTGCTGCTGGAGTCGCTGCGCGTGGCGGGCGTGGACACCGACGCCGTTCTGACCGGCGGAGCGCCCACGGGCGTCGCCCTCATCACGGTGGATCCGGCGGGCGACAACAGCATCGTCGTCTCCCCTGGCGCGAACGCCCGTCTTGCACCGGCCGATGTGACGGACGCGGCCCGGCTGACGGCCGCCGCCGTCGTCTCGCTGCAGCTCGAGGTCCCGCTGGAGACGATCGCGGCGACGGTACGTGCTGCCGCGGCGGCCGGCACCCGCGTGGTGCTCAACGCCTCCCCGCCCGCGTCCCTGCCCGCCGACGTCCTGGCCGCCTGCGACCCCCTGGTCGTCAACGAGCACGAGGCGCGCTTCCTGCTGGGCGACCGGCCGGAGGCGGGTTCGTCCGAGCCGGAGGCGTGGGCGTCCGCACTGACGGCCCTCGGTCCCCGCTCCGTGGTCGTCACACTGGGCGCGGACGGGGCACTGGTGACCGCCGCGGACGGGACGTCCGTACGGGTCCCGAGCCCGCCCGTGAAGGCCGTGGACACCACGGGCGCGGGCGATGCCTTCACCGGCACGCTCGCGTGGCGGCTGGGGTCGGGCGAGGACCTGGAGACGGCCGTGCGGTTCGCCGTACGGGTCGGGGCGGCGGCGGTGACGAGGGCCGGGGCGCAGGAGTCGTTCCCGACGGCGGACGAGATCCCGGCACCTCCTGCGCCATGAAAGGGATACACAGGACGGACAGACTCTCCCTGGGGGCCGCGCGGGGATGCAGCCGGCGACGGCTGGCCCCGCACTCCGGTGTCCCACATCGAGGGGGCCCGGCTCGTCAGCCGGGCCCCCTCGTGGTTCCCCACCCCCAGGCCTCCCGGAATCTCCCCCCTCGGGCCCTCCACAGGAGGCCTGACGGGAGTACGACCCACGAGGGGCGAGAAGGGTTGCACGGTTCCCGGCAGTTACTGTTTTGTCACCCGACGTGCCGACAGCAGTCGCGCACCGTAGCGTTTGACGCATGAGGGACGAATCTCTGCTGAGCGATGTTCTCTCCGAGCTCGGCGACGACCGCCTCCGGGAACTCGCCGGGGAGCTCGGCACCGACCCCCGCGGCGCGGAGACGGTCGTCGAGGCCACCGTCTCGGCCCTCCCCGCATCGACCGGGGAGGGGACGCTCGCCGGAGTCATGGGAAGGATCTCCGCTCCAACGGCAGTCGCCGTGGCGGAACGGACCGGGCTCCCGGTCGACTCCGTGTCCCGTGCCCTCGAACTCCTGCTCCCCGTCGTCCTGTCGGTCATCGCCGACCACCGGAGAGCCCGGAAGTGACGGCGGGCGGGACCCACCCACAGGCGTCGCGATCCCCCGCACCCCGACCCACAGGCGGGCCCATCCCCCGCAAACCCCCACCCCCCACACGCAGGCCCATCCCCCGCAAACCCCCACCCCCCATACGCAGGCCCATCCCCCGCAAACCCCCACCCGCACAGGCGGGCCCATCCCCCGCAAACCCCCACCCCCACAGGCACTCCCATCCCCCGCAAACCCCCACCCCCCACAGGCGAACCGATCCTCCCCGAGCCCTCAGCCCTCACTCCTCCGCGGGCGCCCGCAGGACGTGCCGTACGTAGCGCTCCACGACCTCGGCGACGACCTCGTCCCCGTCGCGCGCCCACAGCGCCGGGTTGAAGATCTCGACCTCGGCCGGGCCTTCGTACCCCGCCGCGTCGGTCCGTTCCCGGAACCAGCGCAGATCCACGCAGCCGTCCCCCAGTTGCCCGCGCCCCAGCAGCACACCCTCGGGCAGCGGTGTCACCCAGTCCGCGAGCTGGAGGGACGCGATCCGGCCGCAGCGTCCGGCCCGTTCGATCTGCCCGGCCACCGCGTCGTCCCACCACAGGTGGTAGGTGTCCACGACCACCCCGACCCGCTCGGCCGGGAAGCGCTCGGCGAGGTCCAGCGCCTGCGCCAGGGTCGAGACGACGCAGCGGTCGGCCGCGTACATCGGGTGCAGCGGTTCGATCGCCAGCCGCACGCCGCGGCCGGCCGCGTACGGTGCCAACTCCCCCAGTGCCTCGGCGACCTGCTCGCGAGCGCCGGCCAGGTCGCGGCTGCACTCGGGCAGTCCGCCCGACACCAGGACCAGGGTCCCCGTGCCGAGCGCAGCGGCCTCGTCGACGGCCACCCGGTTGTCCTCCAGCGCGGCCGCCCGGGCGGCCGGGTCCGCCGCGGTGAAAAATCCCCCGCGGCACAGGCTCGTCACGGCCAGTCCGGCATTCCGTACGAGCCTGGCCGCACGTCCCGCCCCGTACTCCGCCACCGGCGCGCGCCACAGACCGATCCCCGGAACTCCGGCCCTGGCGCAGCCGTCGACGAGTTCGGGGAGTGACCACTGACGGACGGTCTCCTGATTGATGCTCAGCCGCTCCAGTCCTGGCGGGCGCACGTCGCTCATCCCTCCACCCCGTACAGCGCGAGCAGGGACCGCATGCGGGCTTCGGCCAGCGTCGGGTCCGGGAACAGGCCGAGACCGTCGGCCAGTTCGTAGGCGCGCGCGAGATGGGGGAGGGAGCGGGCCGACTGCAGTCCGCCCACCAGTGCGAAGTGCGGCTGGTGGCCTGCCAGCCAGGCCAGCAGCACAACTCCCGTCTTGTAGAAGCGGGTCGGCGGTCCGAACAGATGCCGGGAGAGTTCCACGGTGGGGTCCAGCAGGGCGCGGAAGCCGCGGGCGTTCCCGGTGTCCAGGACGCGTACGGCCTCGGCGGCGAGCGGCGCCAGCGGGTCGAAGATGCCGAGCAGGGCGTGGCTGAAGCCGTCTGCGTCGCCCTCGATCAGCTCCGGGTAGTGGAGGTCGTCGCCGGTGTGGACGCGGACGCCGTCCGGGAGCAGTCGGCGGAGGGCGGTTTCGCGTCCCGCGTCCAGCAGCGAGACCTTGACGCCGTCGACCTTGCCGGGGTGGGCGGCGACGAGTTCCACGAACGTACGGGTCGCGGCGTCGAGGTCCGCGCTGCCCCAGTAGCCGGTGAGCTCCGGGTCGAACATCGGGCCCAGCCAGTGGAGGATGACGGGACGGGCGGCCTGGCGCAGCAGATCGCCGTAGACCGCGAGGTAGTCGTCGGGTCCGCGGGCCGCGGCGGCCAGGGCGCGGGAGGCCATGAGGACGGCCTGGGCACCGGTGCTCTCCACGCATGCGAGCTGCTCCTCGTAGGCGGCCCGCACGCCGTCGAGGCCCGCGGCGGACCCGGTGAGCTGGTCGGTGCCCGCACCGCAGGCGATACGGCCGCCGACCGCGCGGGCTTCGGCCGCCGACCGCAGGATCAGTTCGGCGGCGGCCGGCCAGTCCAGGCCCATGCCGCGCTGGGCAGTGTCCATGGCCTCCGCCACGGCTAGACCATGGGACCAGAGGTGGTGGCGGAAGGCGAGCGTGGCGTCCCAGTCGAGGGCGGCGGGGCCGCCGGGGGCGGTGTCCGCGAACGGATCTGCGACGACATGGGCGGCGGCGAAGACCGTACGGGAGACAAAGGGCGCGGCCGCCCGGCCCCGCGGGCCGTGCCTGGGATCGCCCGCCGATGCGGTGACGCAGGGGGCGGGGTCGGGCCGCGGCTCGTATGGGCGCAGTGCTCCCCCAGCACCGGGGAGCCGTATCACGGGAGGGTCCTCACCGGAGAGTCCTCGCGGCACCGGCGGTAGGGGCTGCGGCTGCCCGTGGAAGGGCGGCGGTTCCCGTGCCGGGCCCCGGGCGTGTCAGCTCCGGTACGTCGAGGCGGCGCCCCTCCGCGGCGGATCTGAGGGCGAGTTCGGCGAGCTGTACTCCGCGCGCGCCCGAGAGGAGGTCGTGGGTCCAGGGCTCGTCGAGCACGACATGCCGCAGGAAGAGCTCCCACTGCGCCTTGAACCCGCTGTCGAAGCACGTGTTGTCCGGGACCTCCTGCCACTGGTCACGGAAGCGCTCGGTGACGGGGGCGTCGGGGTTCCAGACGGGCTTGGGGGTCGTGGAGCGGTGCTGGACACGGCAGTTGCGGAGTCCGGCGACGGCCGACCCCTCCGTGCCGTCGACCTGGAACTCCACCAGTTCGTCGCGGTGGACCCGTACCGCCCAGGAGGAGTTGATCTGCGCGACCACTCCTCCGTCGAGCTGGAAGACGGCGTACGCCGCGTCGTCGGCCGTCGCGTCGTAGGGTGTGCTCCGCTCGTCCCAGCGGGACGGGATGTGCGTGGCGACATGGGCCTGCACGGTGCGTACGGCGCCGAAGAGCTCGCGCAGCACGTACTCCCAGTGCGGGAACATGTCCGCGACGATGCCTCCGCCGTCCTTCGACCGGTAGTTCCAGGACGGCCGTTGGGGCGGCTGCCAGTCCCCCTCGAAGACCCAGTAGCCGAACTCGCCGCGCACGGAAAGGATCCGGCCGAAGAATCCGCCGTCGATCAGCCGCTTCAGCTTGAGCAGGCCCGGCAGGAACAGCTTGTCCCGGACGACGCCGTGCTTGACGCCGGCGGCGTCCGCGAGCCGGACCAGATCCAGGGCGCCGTCGAGCCCGGTGGCCGTGGGCTTCTCGCAGTAGACGTGTTTGCCCGCGGCGATCGCGGCACGCACGGCGCGCTCGCGGCCCGTCGTGACCTGCGCGTCGAAGTAGATGCCGGTGTCGGGGTCGGTGAGGACGGCGCCGAGGTCCGTGGTCCACTTCTCCAGCCCGTGACGGTGGGCGAGGTCCTTCAGCGCGTGGGCGCGCCGGCCGACGAGGACCGGCTCGGGCCACAGCACCGAGCCGTCGCCGAGATCCAGGCCGCCCTGCTTCCGGATGGCGAGGATCGACCCGACCAGGTGCTGGCGGTGGCCCATGCGACCGGTCACGCCGTTCATGGCGATCCGAACCGTCCTACGCGTCACGCGGGTTCCTCCCTCTTCCGGTCGTCCGGCCACCCGTCGCCCACCGCCTGGGCCCGGGTTCCGGTGCGCTCGTCGGGCGGACCGCACAGTGAACAAACAGGCAGCAAGCGCTTGCTGACGGCCAACGTTAACCGGGGGCGCTACCGCCCATCAAGAGGGCCTCAACTTGTGCGAGACGTACCCCCGGTGACGGCCGGAAGGCCGCCCGGGAGGCCGAACGCGCTCCGGGCAAGGTCCCGTTGACCGGATGTCGCCGGTCCGGAAATGCCGGGCACACATGTGGCCGCAACCGCTCGCTGCCTCCCGCGGGTTCGCCGACCACACCGAACACCCCGGCCGGGAGGTGGCACCCACGGGCAACGCCCGAGCGCACCGGACGGGCCGTCGCCGCCGCGTACCGCCTGCCGGACGGGCCGACGGGGACGGGGACCCAACCGGCAGGCCTGGCGGACCATATCGTTCCACCCCCATGCCCCGCCGCAGTCCCGCGCGGCTCCACGAGGCTCTCACCGTTGTCGCTCGAGAAAGCGCTTCCCCGCATGAGGGGCCGGGGTGGACAGCAGGAGGAGGCCAACGGCACACACCGCATCTCGCGAAGTGAGAGCATGTGTCGGACGGTCGAACAGGGGACCCCGCGCTCTCCGTTCCGCACCACTGACGGCTCTCAGGCACGCGGAGGCATCGATGGCAGTGACCCTGGCGGATGTGGCGGCCCGCGCCCAGGTCTCCTCGGCCACGGTCTCCCGGGTACTCAGCGGCAACTACCCCGTCTCGGAGGCGACCAGGGCCCGAGTGCTGCGCGCCGTCGACGAACTGGACTACGTGCTCAACGGCCCCGCGAGTTCACTCGCCGCCTCCACCTCGGACCTGGTCGGCATCCTCGTCAACGACATCGCCGACCCCTTCTTCGGCATCATCGCCGGCGCGGCCCAGTCCGAGATCGGCGCCGGGCAGCCCAACGGGCGGGGATGCGAGAAGCTGGCCGTGGTGTGCAACACCGGCGGATCCCCGGAGCGTGAACTCACCTACCTCACCCTGCTCCAGCGCCAGCGCGCTGCCGCCGTCGTCCTCACCGGCGGTGCCGCCGAGGACCCCGAACACAGCGCTGCCATGGCCGCGAAGCTCGGCCGTCTGTCCGCGGCGGGCACCCGGATCGTCCTGTGCGGGCGGCCGCCGCTGACGGCCGTTCCCGGCGCGGAGGGCAGCGACCCCGCCGCTGCCGTCACCCTCGCCTTCGACAACCGCGGAGGTGCCCAGCGCCTGACCGCGCACCTACTGGCCCTCGGTCACCGCCGGATCGGCTACGTCGCGGGCCCGGTCGGCCGCTCCACGACCCGGCACCGCCTCGAAGGACATCTCTCGGCCCTCGCCGCCGCCGGAATCGAGGAGGACCAGGCGCGGCTGACCGTCCACGGCTCGTACGACCGCGAGTCCGGCTACGACGCCGCGCTCGAACTCCTGCGCCGAGGCCCGGACCTGACCGCGATCGCCGCCGCCAACGACTCGATCGCGCTGGGCGTCTGCGCGGCGGTGCGCGACAGCGGTCTGCGCATACCGGAGGACGTGTCGGTCGCGGGCTTCGACGACCTGCCCTTCAGTGTGGACACCGTGCCCGCGCTCACGACCGTACGACTGCCGCTGCACGACGCGGGTGCCCGCGCGGGGCGCCTGGCGATGGGCCGCGAGACCCCGCCGCCGGGCGGGGTGGCCACGATCCGCGCGGATGTGATGGCTCGCGCGTCGACCGCCCCGCCGCCCGCGGCATAGTGCCGCCCCCATCCGCGAGCCAAGCCCTGCCGAACTCCACGCCCCGGATCCGGGACCGCACCCCTTCACAAAATGCTTGACCGGGAGCAACTATTGGGTCAAGCAATTCTGCGGAGCCGTACGGAAGGGGCCCGGCATGGGTACGTCCGACGATCTCGATACGGCGGTGGCGGAGGTCCGTGCGTTCAACCGCGTCTACACCCGGCTCATCGGCGTCCTCGACTACCCCGAGAAGCTGCACACCCCGTACACGCTCAGTGAGGCGCGCGTCCTCTACGAGCTGGCGCGCCGCGATCTCACCCACGTCCAGGGCCTGCGCGAGGACCTGGGACTCGCGGCCTCCCACCTCTCCCGGATGCTCGGCCGCTTCGAGAAGCGCGGCCTGATCACCCGGGAGCGCTTCGCCGGTGACGCCCGGCACCAGCAGATCCGGCTCACCGGAGCCGGACGCGCCGCCGCCGCCGACCTCGACGAGCGGTCCCGGCGGGCCACGGCCGAACTGCTCCACCACTGCAACGGCGCCCAGATCCGGGAGGTGACCCGTGCGCTGCGCACCGTGCGGTCCACGCTCGGCACCCGCCCCGCAGGGCCGGACGTGCGGCTGCGGGAGCCCGGTCCCGGTGATCTCGGGTGGATCGTCTCCGCCCACGGAGCGCTCTACGCCTCCGAGTACGGCTGGAACGCCCGCTTCGAGGCCCTGGTCGCCCGCATCGTCGCCGACTACGCCGAGCACCGCGACCCGGCGCGAGAGCGGGTGTGGATCGCCGAACTCGACGGCACGCCGGTCGGTTCGGTGATGTGCGTACGGGACGAGGCTCCGGACACCGCCCGCCTCCGCCTGCTGCTCGTCGACCCGGCCGCGCGCGGTCACGGGATCGGCGACCTGCTCGTCCGCACCTGCGTCCGGTTCGCCCGCGAGGCCGGGTACCGCGAACTGGTGCTGTGGACCAACGACGTTCTCACCGCCGCCCGGAAGCTCTACACACGGGCCGGTTTCGTACTCGTCGCCGAGGAGCGGCACCACAGCTACGGGACGGAGCTGCTGGGGCAGGACTGGCGGCTGGATCTGACGACGCCGACCTGAGCGGGGACAGCCGACGGGCGCCGGGGGTCCGGCAGGGCCGCGCGTGATCGTAGCCGGGGGCGCCCGGTTTCTGGCACTGTGCCTGGTGCACGTCGCGCGGATGCGCGGGACGGCGGCGCCCGGCCGGTTCACCGTACGGGGTGAAGGTCCGGCGCCCGCCCCGAGCAGCCGCCAGTCCGCCCCGTCCGTCTGGAGCAGCCGTGAAACTCGCCTTCTCGACCCTCGGAGTGCCCGGGATGCCCGTCGCGGACGTGGTCCGGCTGGCCTCGGCCAGCGGCTATCACGGCGTGGAGCTGCGGGCGCACCCCGAGGAGCCGGTCAACACCGCTCTCGGGCTCTCCGAACGGGCCGGTGTCGCCGATGAGTTCAAGGCCTCGGGGGTCGAGATCCTCACGGTCGCCGGATACACACGCGTGGCCGCACCCGGTGACGACGAGGCCGTGATCGACGAGTTGGGCGCCCTGCTGGCCCTCGCCCGCGATCTGGGCGCCCCGTACGTGCGCGTCTTCCCCGGTGGCGGCGGCCTCCCCGCCGAGGAGGCGGACCTGATCGCCGCCCGCCGTCTCGCGGCCGCCGCGCCACACGCCGCCGACCTCGGCGTCCGCATCCTCCTGGAGACCCACGACTCGCACCGCCGCGGCGTGGACGCGGCACGCGTACTCGGCCTGGTGGGCCACCGCAGCGTCGGCGCCGTCTGGGACGTGATGCACCCGTGGCTCGGCGGCGAGGACCCGGCCGCGACCCATGCGGTGCTCGCCCCGCACCTCGGCTACGTCCAGGTGAAGGACATCGCCACCGCCGACGACACGACCCCGCTCCCGCTCGGCGCGGGAGTGCTGCCGCTCGCCGAGTCGGTGGAACTGCTCAGCCGCGCGGGCTGGGACGGCTGGTTGTGCTGGGAGTACGAGAAGCGCTGGTACCCACAGGCCCGGGACCTTCCGGATCTGCTGGATCGGGGCCGCGACCATCTGTCGTGGCTGCTGGCCCAGTCGGCCTGAAACCCGGCAGGCACTGCCACGCCACCCCCCTCACGAGCCGGGACCGGGGCCACGCAACCGGTCCGCCCCCTGGCCACGGTGACGAGGACAGGCACACGGCGGCCATGCCTGGGCGAGTGCCTGGACGTCGACCGCGTCCCCCGCCACGACACGCACCTCGGTCACCGGCCCCGTTTCGGCACCTTCGCGCGTCACCGTGCGGATCCGCAGCGTCATGCGCGACCGGAGCCCCGTGTCCGGCTGTCCCTCCCCACGCGTGCTCACCGGCCCACGTCCCCGCGGCGGTTCCGCTGTGCGGCTTCGAGGACCAGCAGCGGATCCGGCACAGGCGGGAAGTACGGGGCACAGGCGGGACAGGCGTACACGTTCCAGCCCGGCCCGCTCGCCCCGTGCACCTCGTGGACCACGACCGGCGAGGCCGTGGTAGCCCGGCAGCGCACACACATGCGGACCGGCACAGACGTTCCGGATTCGCTCATGTCGCGTCCGCCTCCGAGCCGTTGGCCCAGGTCCGGGCAGCCGGCGGCGTAGGCCCTGCGGTGCGGCGGGCACCGCCTGTGGGGCAGGACCTGCGAGGGGCGGGAAACGCCCTCACCCACGAGGGGCTCGGAGACATAGGCTCCGTCATGTCGACGCTCCTGGATTTGCGTTGGCCACGCCCCGGGGTCGTTGCAGCGACCGCCGGGGCCCGTTCGACCGCCTCACGCGGACGAACCATTACGGTCTGTGCATCCATCGTCGCCCAGTGCGGCTACGCTCGGCAGCGGTTTGCTGTCCCACGGGCCGTCATGGGACAGGGAGGGAGGGGCCGATGACCTTCGAACCGCGGGAACTCACCCCGGACCGCTCGGCGCGCGACCTGTTCGGCGCCGAAGTCCGCCGCCACCGGATCAAGACGGGCATGTCTCTGAGACGGCTGTCCGAGGTGCTGAACTACAGCAAGTCACACCTCGCCCGGATCGAGAGCGCGGAGTCACTGCCGTACGACGACCTGCCGTCGAGCCTGGACGCGTGCTTCGGCACGGACGGGTTTTTCGTGGCCCTGCACCAGCTCGCGAAGAAGGAGCCATTTCCGGGAAAGTTCCGCCGCGTCATCGAGATCGAGAGCCGGGCCTCGGTCATCGAGCAGTATCAGAGCGCGGCCGCTCCCGGCCTGCTCCAAACCCCCGCGTACGCGACGAGGTTGATGCGAGGAGTGCAACCGCATGCCCCCGAAGCGGAGATCGAGGCCATGGTTTCGGCACGCATCGACCGGCAGAAGCGGCTCAAGGGCATCAAGCCCCCACGCTGCTGGTTCGTCCTGGACGAAGCCGTGCTGCGCCGTCCGATCGGCGGTGCCCGGATTATGCGAGACCAGCTGAACCGCCTCATCAGTTGCGCCGCCGAGCCAAGCATCACGCTGCAGATCCTGCCGTTTGTGGCAGGCGAGCACCCGGAATTACTCGGCGGCTCCCTGACGCTCTACACCCTCCCCGACCAACCACTCGTGGCCTACGAGGAGGGCAGCCGTTCGGGCACGATCATCGAGGACCGCAGTGGGGTCGCCGAGCGGCGTGAGTCCTACGATCTGCTCAGGGCAATGGCCCTCTCGCCTCGCGAATCCGAGGCGCTGATCCGAGCGGCACTGGAGGATTGGACGTCATGCCGACCACCCAGGACCTGAGCACGGCTGACTGGCGCAGGAGCAGTTACAGCAATGGGGCGGGAGGAGAGTGCGTTGAGGTGGCCGACGGCTGCCCCGGGGTCGTACCCGTCCGGGACAGCAAGGACCCGCACGGCCCCGCGCTCCTCTTCACCAACTCGGCCTGGACCGCGTTCATCTCCGGCGTGAAGTCAGGCGAATTCACCACGACGGAATAGGTACAAAGCATTCCCTCCGGCTTCGGGTTACGCCAAGGTGACCCGAAGCTCGGTCGCTCCGCTACCGCAGCGACCGAGGCTCCGTGCGCGCCCCCAAGCCACGAAGTCAAGGAGCTGAGGATGTACCCTGCAGCGTCGCCCCCACCCACCCCGTACCACCCCTACCCCGCCGGTCCCTGTGAACCCGAGGACGGTGACGGCCCGCGATCGCGAACCGCCGTACGCCGGACCGGAGTCCGGCAGCGTCCCCGTAGCCGGACGGCTCTCTGGCTCGCCGCGCTCGCCCTCGCGGGGGCGACCATCGGCCTCACCGCGCCGCCCGCTGCCGCCACCGACGGCGTCGACACCTACGGTCTGGAGCGGGCCTCGAACCCCGACTGGATGGGCCTGCTCCCCGACGGCACGGCCCTGACGGACCTCTCGATCCCGGGCACCCACGACACCATGGCCCGCGCCGTCGCCCCGATCGCCGAGACCCAGGAGAGCGACCTTCCGCAGCAACTCCGGTCCGGCATCCGCGCATTGGACATCCGGCTGCGGCACATCGGGGACGTCTTCACCATCCACCACGGCGTGGTCTACCTCAACAAGAACTTCACCGATGTGTTGCGGGAGACCACGGACTTCCTCGAGGAGCACCCCCGGGAGACCGTCCTCATGCGGCTCCAGCAGGAGCACACCGAGGAGAACGTCACCAGGACCTTCGAGCAGACGCTCAAGTGGTACGTGGAGAGCAACCCGGAGACCGCAGGGCTGATGCGCCAGTACCTGTGGAGGCCGAAGTCCGTGAACGATCCGTTCCCGCGCCTGGGCGAGACCCGGGGCAAAATCGTCTTTCTGCAGAACTTCGACAGCTCGGAGCCGTTCGGGCTGCGCTGGTCCCGCTCCGACATGGACATCGAGGACCACTACGAGGTGCCCACGATCTTCGACATCGCCCGCCGCTGGGACGGCGCCAGGGCCCAGCTCGAGAAGCTGAGGAATCCGTCGGCGGGAAAGATGTACGTCACGCACTTCAGCGGAGCGAGCCTGGGTGCGTTTCCGGACGCGGTGGCGGGCGGGGTTCTCGGCATCGAGGGCGTGAACTCCCGCGGATACTCGTATCTGGAGAGCGTCAACGCCCCCTGCGCACCGCAGCGTTGTCTGAAGAAGACCGGCACGATCATGATGGACTTCCCCGGCCCTGATCTGGTCGACCGGATCCTGCACTACAACGACGCGCTGGGCTGAGCGCGTCGGCGCCGGCCGGGGGAGGCGCGGGATCCCGAGGGGCCACGCCTCCACCGGCCGAGCTGCCGCGCTCCCCACCTTCGATGGCGCGGCGCTCGGGCGGGGCCGCGATCACCCGACCGGGCAGTCGTTCCAAACCTTTGCCAACTCGGCGGGGATCTCCTTGACCGCGGTGCAGCCCTTGGCCAGTTCCTCCGCGCCGGAAGCGATGAACATCCACTCTCCGTCCTGGATGGTGAAGTACTTCATGGTGGCGCCTTCGTCCTGCATGTTGACCCCCTCCTTTTCGGAGTGTCCCGGGGTCAGCTCGAACGTCGTACCGGCGAATTGGTTGCCGCACTCGCCGTAGTAGAAGGCGCCAGGAGTCGGCTTGATGTGCTGGAAGACCGGAAACGCCTTCCGGTAGGCGTCGGTCACGGCTTCCTTAACCTCGGCTGTGGCGACCAGCTTGCGGCAGGAGGAGCCCCCTCCCCCACCGCCCCCCGCGGTCTTCTCGGCGGTGGGTTCGGAACCCGCCTTCCCGGCCGATGAGTCCGAGGCGGAGGAGTCCTTGCCGTTCGAAGTGTCCGAGGCGGAGGAGTCCTTGTCGTTGCAGGCGGGCAGGGTGGCCAGCGCCCCGGTCAGCAGGACGGCGGCTATCAGGCCACGGGAGCGGGAAGTCACGGGCATACCTCGTTCACAAGTGGGGTCCGGCCGGGTTCCCGGCCGGTGGTCGTGGGCGGGCTCGACGGGTGCGCCGGCCCGGAATCGTCACGTCGATCCGAGAGATACACGCGCGGGCCGCGCAAAGGTTGCCCGGGAGACGAAAAAATCTCCTCGGGTTCTTCGCCGACGGGCCGGGCCCACGGCTCAGCGCAGAGCGATCGAGGAGACGAGCTCCTCTGCCAGGGTTGCCCCGCGGGAGTCGAGGTGCAGGGCGCGGATGCTGATGTCGTGGCGGGGGATCCACCACAGGCGGGAGGTGAACTCCTCGCCGCTCCGGCAGGTCACCCGCCAGGCCCGGTAGGCGACCCGCTGCCCGGATATCCGCACGGAGTCACGGGCGATCAGGCGGCTGCCCGTCATGGGATCGGAGGCGTTCGTCCGTCCGTCCGCGGTCCAGCAGTTCAACCATGTGCGGGGCCAGTCCTCGTCGTCCAGGCTGCCGTTCTGCTCGCCGGCCCCGGTGACGACCTGAACACCCATGGCCCAGCAGGGGTCCATCTCGTGCGGGACACCTCGCGGCTGCACGCAGGCCTGGTCGCCCGTCTCGGGCTGCCAGGCCGTCCAGCCGCGGGGTACCTGGAAGCTCAGGTCGTGCAGGTCGACCCGGCGGGAGGCCGCCACCGAACCGTCCCGTTCCTGCTCGGCCGGAGGGTTCGGGAGGGTGACCACGGTGACGACCACGAGGAGCGCCGCGCCCACCGCCGCCCCGAGGCCCAGCGCCGTCCGCGGCCACCGCCGGGCCGGGGAGGTCTTCACGGGCCGCAGCGACTGCGTGGTCACCAGTGCCGACCGGGCGGCCAGTGCGGCCCGCAGCCGCTCTTCCAGTGCCGCCGTCTCCGGTGACTCCGGCTCCATCGGATCCTCCATCGGGCCCCGGCATGCGGCCGCAACGCGCGCGAAGCCGGGGAACGTTGCCTCGGGAAACCTCGGACTGATCTCCCGGAAGACGTACGGGTCAGTCCCCCAGCCGCTTGCGCAGCGCGGCCAGCGACCGATGAGCCATCGACTTCACCGCGCCTTTGGAGATGCCCATCGTCTCGGCGATCTCCGCCTCCGACAGCCCCGCCCAGTACCGCAACACCAGGATCTCCCGTTGCCGGGGGGCCAGCAGGCGCAACGCGGCCAGCATTTCCCGGTGTTCGTCGGCCAGCAGGACCGCGTCCTCCGCGGACGGAGCATGGTGCTGCTGTTCCGGGCGGAACGCGTCGGCGACCCGGCGCCTCCGCAGCACCGACCGGGCCCGGTTGACCACGGCCCGCCTGAGATAGGGCACCTTGCTCGTGCCGTCATCGAGCGCGCGCCATCTGCGGCACACCGCCGCGAACGCGTCCTGCACCACGTCCTCGGCCGTCGCATGATCGCCCACCAGCAGGACGGCCAGTCGTACGAGGGACAACCGGTGGGTCCTGTACAAGTGCCCGAGAACGTCGCCCTGGGCCTCGGCCGCGGACTCCGCGGGACGCAGCGTCACCAGGCCGACGTCCTCGACCCCCTCGGCCTGCGGCAGGAGGATCAACGGCGCGGGCACACGGAGACCCCTCCGCAGCCGCAGCCATGCCGTCTCCCACAAAGCTCCCTCCCCGGATCCCGTCAGCACCTCCCAGCCCCTCGGGGAACGTAGGCAGCCAAGAGGTCGCGTCAAAAGAGAAAGCTCTACTCATCTCCTGAGCAGGAGAACGGTCCGCCACCGCGTGCACGCCCCGCTCACCCGCGCGGCTCCAGGCTGCACCGGGCCGGGACCGCCGCGGACGGGCCGCCCGCCGTACGGTGCGGGATGTCCCGCGGCCCCGCCCCCAGGGCGTCGGCGCAGAGCTGGGCGAACCAGCGCACGCCCGGGACCGAGAGCGCCCAGCCCAACAGGGCCCACCCCAAGTGCAGATGGGCGAGCATCCTGGCGAATGCGGCGATGCCGTCGGCCCGTACGGTGCCGTCGTCCGTCTCGTACGTCATCCGGCGCAGCCGCTTCGGATGGTCCTCGGCCGCGATCAGTTCCAGCCCGACCGGACGGCGCCGCGCGACCCAGCGGCCGAACCGGCTGCAGGGGCCGCACGTTTCGGCGACGTAGAGGCGGGCGGTCGCGGTGCCGGACCAGGGGCGCAACCGGGGGAGCCACGCGCGGACTCCCGCGCGGTAGGCGGTCCACCGCTCACCGTGGGCCGCCCGCAGCCCCTCGCCCTCGTGCCAGTCGGCGAGCCCGGCGCCGTATGCGAACGCGACGGCCGTGGCCGCGGCCGCCCGCCAGTCGAGGGCGATCAGCGCGAGCAGGGCGTAACCGGATGCGACAGAGAGCTGCATGGGGTTGCGCACATACGCGTACGGACCGCTGTTCACGAGCCGGACCGGCGGATCGTACGGAACGGGTGTACCACCGCCGCGCTGCACGAACTCCCGCACCGCCGCGACGCCGAGCAGCATCGGGACGGCGAGCACCTGGGCGGTCAGCACCGCGCCGACGGTTCCCCCCGGCAGCGCGGGCCGCAGCAGTCCCACGGGAAGGGCGAACATCAGGACGCCGCTGAGCAGCACCTGCATCCCGGCCCGCACCGGCAGCCGCTGCCTGCGCAGGGTCCAGCGGGCGAGGAGCAGGCCCGGCACCAGGGCGGCCGCCACGGCGAGGGCTTCGCCCGCGAGCCAGCCGCCGCCCAGGCGTACCACCGGCGCGGCGAACGGCATCGCCGCCAGGTCGAGCCAGGCGAGCCCGGCCACGACGAGCGGGAGCGGAAGTCGGTCCGCACCGGCGAGCACGGGCAGCGCGCCCCACAGGAGCGCCCAGCCCAGCAGCAGGTCGACCGGCAGTCCGGACACCGTGCCTCCCTCGGTGTGGAAGGACCACCAACCCCACTGGACGGCAAGGAGGTTGACGGCGGGCAACCAGACGGCGTTCCAGGTGGTGGCCAGGATCGCCGCGCCGACCGCGGGGCGCCCGGGCGGCCGGACGCCCGCGACCGCGGCGGTCCCGGCGAGAGGTACGAAGAGACAGGCGGCGCGGACGAGCGCGGCCCCGGTGCCGCTCATGCCTCCACCGCCTCCTCCTCCGACGGCTGCTCCGGCGCTTCCACCGGACGCGACAGCAGCGCATCCGCCGGGCGCGCTCGGGCCTCCTCCGCCGGGCAGACCCGCTCAACCGGACGCGGTCCGGCCTCCTCCACCGAGTGCGTCCGGACCGCTTCCGACGGGCGGAGGGCGGCGCGGGCCGCCGGGGTCATCGCCGCGCTCCCGCGGCGAAGGTGTCCGACAGATACGCGGCGGCCTGCTCCATGCCGTACTTCTGCAGCGGACCGAAGTACCAGCCCGGGTCGTAGGTACGGCGGTAGTGCAGCGTCCAGCTCGCCTCCGTGCCTCCCCCTGCGGCGGGCGCCCACTCCACCTCCGCCGAGCCGAGCGCGAGCCAGCGCGCCAGGGTGGTGTCCTCCTCGATCCGGAACACGACCCGGCCGGCAGACCGTTCCGCGACCACCAGGCGCATCGCGCGGGGCGTCGGCCGGGCCCCGATGCCCAGCCCCTTGCGCGGGTTGAAGGCGATGACGCGTGCGTCGCCGACGTCGAGCCCCGACCCTTCGGCCCGCTGCGGGCGCGGGAAGGGGACGGCGCGCAGGAACAGCGGCTCGGGTGCGGCGAAGCGGGGCGTGGCGGCGAGCGCCGCCTCGTACTCCGCCGGGCTCACGGCGACCGTACGGGTCACGGTGGCAGCGCTGTCACGCGGTAGTTCGTAGATCCCGGTGCCCTCCGCCAGCAGCAGAGCGAGAAGGGGAAGGGTCACCGCGGCGTGGGCCCGGCCGGCCCCGCCGTATCCGCGGTCCCTGTACTGGCGGGCGCGGTCCACGCTGCAGCCGATGATCAAGGCGAGGAGGTAGAAGAGCGGTGCGGCCATGACGAGGCAGACGACGCCCTCGTTCAGCAGCGGTCCGGCGAGCGCGAGCCCGATGGTAACGGACGCGAGGGCCGTGCCCGTGGCGCTCCTGGGGCGGGCCCGGACGGATACGGAGAGCGCGATGAACGCGGGCAGGCCCACGTAGAAGAGCGCCGTCTGCTCCAAGTGCCCGGCATGCAGCACCTTGTAGAGCAGCATCGCCGCGAAGAGGACCAGCAGCACCGTGGCCAGCCGCACGCGCGCCGCCGATATCCGGGCGGTCTCCCCGCCCTGCCCCTCCCTGTCCCGCTCCATCGCTTCCACCCGGCCCTTCTGTTTGATCAGTCGATTGCATCGATCGGTTTAACCACTCGATTAAACCGTATGATGAAGGAACGGCGAAAGGAAGGTCAATGTCGGCGGACACCAAGGACCGGCTCATCGATGCGGCGATCGTGGTGCTGAAAGCCCACGGGTACGGCGGCACCAGCGCCCGCACCATCACCAAGGAAGCGGGGGTCAACTCGGCGCTGGTCTTCTACCACTTCGGCGGCGTCGACCAGCTCCTGCTCGCGGCCCTGGACCGGTCGTCGGCGGAGCGGATGACCCGGCACCGCGCCACCGTCGCGGACGTCACCACACTGGAGGAACTCGCCGAGGCCGCCACCCGCATCTACCGCGACGACCTCGAGGGCGGCCACATCACGCTGTTCACGGAGCTGGTGGCCGCCGCCATCGCCAAGCCGGAGCTGCGCGAGCAGGTGGCGCGACGGGCGGAGCCGTGGCTCGCGTTCATCGAGGAGACCCTGGAGCGGGTGATCGGCGGCTCGCCGCTCGCGCGGCTCACCCCGCCCCGCGATCTCGCCAACGCGGCGATCACCTTCTACCTCGGGGTGAACCTCTTCACGGTGCTGGACTCGGACCGGTCACGCACGGACTCGGTCTTCGCGATGGCGCAGCGCCTGGCCCCCCGCGCCAAGCTGCTGACGATGCGTCTGCCCGGGCGGCGGAGCACGACCCGCACGCCGAAGTAGCGGGCCCCCTGGGAGACGGATCCGCACGGCGGACGGACGACCGAGTCCCACGGCGGGTTCCGCCGGGGTCGGCCGTTCTCGGCGCTTCCCATTGACTGGCACTAACTTTCCGGCTATCGCTGTTTCCTGACCAATCCTGGAAGTTTCCTTCACCCCGCCGCCACGCACCTCCTTTCGGGAAGGAGCGCACGTGCCTCACGAAGAAACGCCCGCCCAAGGACCGCGACCGTCCAGACGCTCCGTTCTGGCCGGCGCCACCGCCGTCACCACCGCCGCCTCTCTCGCCGCTGCCACGTCTCCCGCGCACGCCGCGCGCCCGCCCTCACCCGTGGACCGCACCAAGCTCCGCAACCTCGTCTCCCGGATGAGTCCGGAGGAGAAGGTCGGCCAGCTCTTCGTGATGCGGGTCTACGGGCACTCGGCGACCGACCCCGACCCGGCCGACGTCGAGCTGAACAAGAAGGAGATCGGGGTCGCCAACGCCGCCGAACTCATCGCGAAGTACCACGTCGGCGGCATCATCTACTTCACCTGGGCGCACAACACCCGTGATCCGCACCAGATCGCGTCCCTGTCCAACGGCATCCAGAAGGCCGGACTCGCCCAGCCCACGCCCGTACCGCTGCTCATCTCCACCGACCAGGAACACGGAATAGTGGCTCGTGTGGGCGCGCCCGCCACGCTGCTGCCCGGAGCGATGGCCCTGGGCGCGCACGCCTCGCGCGCCGACGCCCGCAACGCCGCGCGGATCGCCGGGACCGAACTGGCGGCACTGGGCATCAAACAGGACTACGCGCCTGTCGCGGACGTCAATGTGAACCCGGCCAACCCGGTCATCGGCGTGCGGTCCTTCGGTGCGGACCCGAAGGCCGTGGCCTCGCTGGTCACCGCGCAGGTGCAGGGCTATCAGAGCGCCGGCGTCGCGGCCACCGCGAAGCACTTCCCGGGGCACGGCGACACCGCAACCGACAGCCACTACGGGCTCCCGCTCATCACCCACACAGCGCAGCAGTGGGAGGAGCTGGACGCACCGCCGTTCAAGGCCGCGATCGCCGCGGGCATCGACTCCATCATGACGGCGCATCTGCTGTTCCCCGCCCTGGACCCCGCCGACGACCCGGCGACCCTCTCCCGTCCGATCCTCACCGGCATCCTGCGCGAACGGCTCGGCTACGACGGTGTCGTGGTCACCGACTCGCTCGGCATGGCGGGCGTACGGCAGAAGTACGGTGACGATCGCGTGCCGGTGCTGGCGATCAAGGCCGGCGTGGACCAGCTCCTCAACCCGCCGGACCTGGCGGTGGCCTGGAACGCGCTCCTCGATGCCGTGCGGGGCGGCGAGATCGAGGAGGAGCGCCTCGACACCTCGGTCCTGCGCATCCTGGAACTCAAAGCGCGCCGAGGCCTGTTCACCGAGCCGTACGTCAGCCACGCGGAGGTGGACCGGGTCGTGGGGGCCCGGGCGCACCTCAAAGCGGCGGACGGGATCGCCGAGCGGACCACCACCCTGCTGGTCAACGAGAACCGTCTGCTGCCGCTGTCGAGGCGCAAGCACCGTGAGGTGCTCGTGGTCGGCGTCGACCCGGCCGCGCCCTCGGGAACCGGCGGCCCGCCGACCGCCACCGTCGCCAAGGCGCTGACGGAGCTGGGCTTCACGGCCACCGCGCTGTCCACGAGCACGGGGACCCAGCCCAACCCCACGCAGGCGAAGATCGACGAGGCCGTCGCGGCGGCGCGGGGCAAGGACGCGGTGGTGGTCCTGACGTACAACGTCCCCGCCGGTTCCTCGCAGCGCACGCTGGTCTCGGCGCTCGCGGCAACGGACGTGCCGGTGGTGCACATCGCCATCCGCAATCCGTACGACATCGCACGGCTCGGCGGCGCCGGTGCCGGGGCGTCGCTGGCGGCGTACTCCTGGACCGACGTCGAACTGCGGGCGGCGGCACGCGTCGTGGCGGGCAGGGCGAAGCCGGTGGGCAGGCTGCCGGTTCCGGTGCCGCGCGCGGACGACCCGGCCCAGGTGCTGTACCCGATCGGCTACGGGCTCTCGTACTAGCCCGAGTTCCGGAGAACACTTCCGGCGCCTCTGGTCTCGTGGCCGGCCCGGCCCGGACCCGCTGCCGACCGGGGAGTGACGG